>CALXCW010000037.1 GCA_944386905.1 uncultured Oscillospiraceae bacterium | reverse complement strand
TTGCCGAAGATCATGGCCGCGCGGACGACCAGGGAGATGACGTGGCCAACCGCCCAGATGTCCTCGCCCACGGGGACAACACGGACGGGGAAGCCCATGGACACGCCCTTCTCCACGGCCTGCTCGATGATGCCGCCGATGAGGAACACGAAGATACCTCTGGACTGATAGCCCTTGATGGTCTCCACGGCCTCTTCCGCCGAGGGGGCGGGGCCGATCATGACCACGAAGCCGGGGATATCGCCGGTGACCAGGGGCACGCCCAGCTCGCGCACTTCCGCGTCGGCGAAGTGGCCGTGGTAATGGGTGCCCTCATAGGGGGTGGCAGAGCGGGCATACTTGCAGGCCTCGATCATCTCGGCGGCGATGGCGGTGCCCACGCCGGAGGAGAAGATGGAGTTCGTCCGGGGCTCCCGGAGCATCATGGCCTTGACGTCCTGAAGGGCAGCCTGGAGCTCGCCCACGGTGGTCACTTTCTTGCCGATGTAGGCATAGATGCAGGCTAAGTAATAAGCGGTGCTGGGCATGGCGAGAGGTGCGTCGGCGCCCAGCTCCGCCACAAGCTGGTTGACGTCGGCCTCGGCCTTGGCGAACATCTCGTCAGAGCCGCGGAATACGCGTTCAAATAATGCCATTCTATGTTCATTCCTTTCGAAGATTCACTTATTCTTGCGAGTCGATGACGGCCTTGATGGCACGGATTTCCTCCACAGCCTCAGGGCTTACATCGTAGGGAGAGAGGCCCTTGCGGTCGGCGTCGATGACCTGGGCGTTGTAGTGGATCATACCCAGCAGATCCTCCGCCGGGATGTGGGTGCGGACAAATTCCTCGTCGGATTCATCGCGCACCTTGTTGGCCACCACCTTGACCTTGGTCACGCCGATGTCGCGCGCCAGCTCCTTGATCCGGCCAAAGGTCTGCACCGACCGGGCGCCGGGCTCGATGACCACGATGAACTGATCCATCATGCTGGCGGTGCCGCGGCCTAAGTGCTCCAGGCCCGCCTCCATGTCCATGATGACCACATCGTCCTTGCGGAACACCAGGCTTGAGAGGATGGCCTTGAGCATCACGTGCTCGGGGCAGACGCATCCGCTGCCGCCGGTGTCCACGGTGCCCATGACCAGGAGCTTGACGCCGTTGACGTCGCGGCTGAGCTTTTCGGGCAGGTCGGAGACCTGGGGATTCAATTTATAAAAGGTATTGCTGGCGTTGGCGGCGGTGCGCTCCTTGGCCAGTTCCTTCATTTTCGACACGGGGACAATGGAATTGACCTCTTCTTCGGTCAGGCCCAGAGCCAAGCCCAAGTTGGCGTCGGGGTCTACGTCGGCGGCCAGGACGGGCCGTCCCTCGTCGGCGTAGAGCCGGGCCAGGGTGGAGGCCAGGGTGGTTTTTCCCACGCCCCCCTTGCCGGTTACTGCGATTTTCATAGGGCAAAGACCTCTAAGGGTTTCTCCATTAGATGCCCAGCGCGGCGCGCTTTTGCTCGATGCGCTCGATCATCATATCGCCCATCTTCTCGATGTCCAGCTCCACGGTGTAGTTGGCCTCGACCCAGGTCTTGATGCCGGTCTCGCCCTGGAGAAGCTCGGTGACTTCCTCGGAGCCCTTGGAGTAGGGATCGACGCCCAGGAAGGTGTCGATGCCGGTGGAGACGACGTAGTTGCCGATGGAGACGGCCTTCTCGCTCATCCACTCGGGGGCGCAGCCGCACAGCGGGATCTGGGAGATGTTGCAGCCCCAGTCCTTGGCCAGGTCGGAGGCCAGCACCATCATACGGGAGATGTCCACGCAGGAGCCCATGTGAAGAACGGGCGGGATACCCACCAGCTCGCACACGCGCTTGAGGCCTTCGCCGCAGTACTCCTTGGCTTCGGGATCCATCAGGCCGGCCTTGGCGGCAGCCTGGGCGGAGCAGCCGGAGACGACGACGATGATATCGTTCTTCAGGAGCTTCTTCATCAGCTCAATGTGGGCGGTGTCGGGGCGGACCTTGGGGTTGTTGCAGCCGACCATGGCCACAGCGCCGCGGAGCACGCCGGCCTTGACCACGTCGGCCAGGGGCTTCAGGGTGCCCAGCTCGTCCACATGGGAGTTGGTGACGCCGTCCAGGCACTTCTTGATGGCCTCGACGGAGTAGCCCACGCGGGCCTTGGTCTTGAGCTGCGGGATGTTCACAAGATCCTGGTTGCGGTTCTTGAAGTTCTCCACCGCCATCTTCACAATGGCCTTGGCATTGTCTGCCGCGGTCTCCTCGTGGAACTCGATGTACTCCGAGTCGGGCATCCGAGCGATGGGGGAGGTGGTGACAAACTTGGTGTGGAAGCACTTGGAGAGGGGGCCCAGGGCGGGGAAGATACACTGCACGTCCACCACGATGGCCTCGCAGGCGCCGGTGAGGACGACATTTTCCTGCTGCAGGAAGTTGCCGGCCATGGGGATGCCGTGACGCATGGCGACTTCGTTGGCGGTGCAGCACACGCCGCAGACGTTGATGCCCTTGGCGCCGTTGGCCTTGGCCAGGGCGATCATCTCGGGATCCTGGGCGTAGAACACGACCATCTCAGAGAGGGAGGGGTCGTGGCCGTGGACAACGATGTTGACCATATCCTTCTCCATGACGCCGATGTTGGCCTCGGTGTCCACCGGCTTGGGGGTGCCGAAGAGGACGTCGGAGAGCTCGGTGCCCATCATGGAGCCGCCCCAGCCGTCGGACAGGCCGGCACGGAGGGACTGACGGATCAGCGCTTCGGGGAGGGAGGAACAGCCCATATGGGTCATATGCAGAGACTGGGAGACCTCGCGGTCGATGGCGCGGGGGGTGATGCCGGCCTTGTCCCAGAGCTCCTGGGTGTGCTCGGGGGCGCGCTTGGTAAAGCGCTGGGTGCCGAAGGGCTTGCCGTACTCCATCAGGCCGGTGAGGGCGACTTCGTGGGCCAGGTCGTAGATGTCCTTGCCTTCGGTCTCGATGTCCCATTCCTTGGCGATTCTCTTGAGCTTTTCGGGGTCTTTGACCTGATAGGAGCCGCCTTCCTTGGCTAAGTACAGGGTGTGGGCGATGGAACGGCCGTGGTCAGAGTGGGTGGCGGAGCCGCCGGCGGTGAAACGCAGGTAGTTCCGGGCGACGATGCCATGGACATCGCAGCCACAGATGCCTCTGGGGGCCTTCTTGGTGATGCGGCAGGGGCCCATGGAGCAGATACGGCAGCAGGTGCCTGCCTCGCCGAAGCCGCAGTGGGGGGTCTGGTTTTTGACGCGCTGCTGCCAGGAATCCGCGCCGACCTTGGCGCCGGTTTCCAAGAGGCTTGCAGTCGCTTCTTCCATTTGGTCGACTGTGATTAGGCGATCCCAATCCTTCCAATCCTTCAATGTAGTGTCCTCCTACTTTCATAATAGTAGCGCATGTATGTACGGCGGGCCGAGAAATCCGCGCCACCGCATGGAGAATGCCAGAGACCCCTATCGGCCTCTGGAAGCTCCGTATCATGGCATTATTCTACCAAGTTCTTTGAGGGAAGTCAACGCGATTCGGGAAACTTTTCCGAATTGGTAAGAATGAACAAAGCCCCGAAAGTCCCGGGTTTCCGGGATTTCGGGGCGGTGGGCTCACAAAGGCGGCGGGCAAAGCCCATGGGGGGTGGGGGGATCGGCGCGGCGAAGCTAAAAAAATGAGAGCCGGCGGGATCAGCGGGCCTCCTCGGCCAGATGGACATTGAGATGGGGATAGGTCATTTCGATCCCGCGGGCGGCAAAGGCGGCGCGGATTCGCTCGAGGATGTCGAACCGGGCGTCCCAGTATTGCTCCGTGGGCACCCAGACCCGGAGGGTATATTCGATGGCGCTGTCGCCATAGCCCGTCAGCCGGACGAAGATGGGCTCGTCCCGCAGCACCGGGGGGATGTCAAGGGCTTCGTAGAGCGCCTCCTTGACCAGCTCGGTGGGGGCGTTGTAGGAGGCCGAGACGGTGAGATCCAGCCGCCGTTTTCCCTCGATGGAGTAATTGGTGATGACCGATGCGGTGACGGTGCGGTTGGGGATCAGAATGACCTGGTTTTCCGGGGTGTTGAGCCGGGTATAGGCGATGCGGATTTCCTCCACGGTGCCGCTGTAGGTGCCGGTGGTGATGAAGTCGCCCACACCGAAGGGCTTGGTGAGGAGAATGTTGATGCCGCTGGCCAGGTTGGCCAGGGAATCCTGCAAGGCCAGAGACGCGGCCAGACCGGCCACGCTCAGGACGGCCAGCAGGGAGGAGGTGTCGATGCCCAGGCTCCCGGCCACCACCATCACCGTGAGAAACAGCAGTAAAATCTTGGTGAAGGAGCGGGTCAGGCCGTGGAGGCTCTTGTCGAGCTTGGAGCGGCCCAGGAGCTTGTCCTGCCCTTTTAAGATGAGCTTGGTCACCAGCAGGCACACCACCAGCAGCACCGCGGCGGTGATCCACTTGGTGAGGCTGACGGAGTCGAGAAATTTTTGCAGGGCGCTGAGGTTTTGCTCCACCTCGGCGGTGTCGGGGATCATGGTGGTGGTGGACAGGATCATGGCGGCCTCCTTGGCGGGAAATGGGGGATAGAACCACAGAAGGGCCGGCAGAGGCGGCCATATAGACCGCCTCTAAGCCCAGAATCGCGGTTGCGGCGCTTACGCCTCCGGAGGTTCTTCCGTTCCGGCGGGGAGCTGCTGCTTGTCGGCGTTGACGTAGGCCATCAGTTCGTCGCCGGTGATCGTCTCCTTTTGCAGGAGGAACAGGGCGATTTCATCCAGCAGCCCACGGTTGCTGCGCAGCACCTCGCAGGCCTTTTGATAGCACTTGGCCAGGAGCTCCTTGATCTCCTCGTCGGCCTGGGCCGCGGTCTCGTCGGCGCAGTTCATCATGGTGCTGCCGTCCAGGTAGGGGTTGGACACCGTGGACAGAGCCATCAGGCCGAAGCGCTCGCTCATGCCGTACTGGGTGATCATCCGCCGTGCCAGCTCCGTGGCCCGCTCGATGTCGTTGGCGGCGCCGGTGGTCATGGAGCCAAAGACCACCTGCTCGGCGGCCCGGCCGCCCAGGAGCGTCTCCAGCTCGGTGATCAGCTCCTCCTTGGAGTTCAGGAACTTTTCCTCCTCGGGCATCTGGAGGGTGTAGCCCAGGGCGCCGGAGGTGTGGGGGACAATGGTGATTTTGGAGACGGGCTGGCTGTGCTTCTGGAGGGCCGCGATCAACGCGTGGCCCACCTCGTGGTAGGAGACCATCCGCTTTTCCATGTCGGTGAGGACGGTGCCCTTTTTCTCGGTGCCGGCGATGACTACCTCGAAGGACACCATCAGATCCTCCTGGTTGACGGCCTTGCGGCCCATGCGCACGGCTCGGAGCGCCGCTTCGTTCACCAGGTTTGCAAGATCCGCGCCCACGGCGCCGGCGGTGGCCTGGGCGATCTTGTTGAGATCCACGTCCTCGGCCAGCTTGATGTTCTTGGTGTGCACCCGCAGGGTCTGGTAGCGGCCGGCCAGGTTGGGCCGATCCACGGTGATGCGCCGGTCGAAGCGGCCGGGGCGCAGGAGGGCTTTGTCGAGAATTTCGGGGCGGTTGGTGGCCGCGAGGATCACGACGCCCTTGCTGGAGTCAAAGCCGTCCAGCTCTGCCAGGAGCTGGTTGAGGGTCTGCTCCCGCTCGTCGTTGCCGCCGAAGCGGGAATCTCTCGTGCGGCCGATGGCGTCGATTTCGTCGATGAACACGATGGCCGGGGCCACCTTGGCGGCCTGCTGGAAGAGGTCGCGGACGCGGCTGGCGCCCACGCCCACGAACATCTCCACGAAGTCCGAGCCGGAGATGGAGAAGAAGGGCACCTTGGCCTCGCCGGCCACGGCCTTGGCAAGCAAGGTCTTGCCGGTGCCGGGGGAGCCGACCAGCAGCGCGCCCTTGGGGAGCTTGGCGCCGATGGCGGCGTACTTCTGGGGATTGTGGAGGAAGTCGATGATCTCCACCAACGATTCCTTGGCCTCGTCCTGGCCGGCCACGTCGGCAAAGGTGACGCCGGTCTCCTTTTCCATGTAGACCTTGGCCTTGCTCTGGCCGATGCCGCCGATGCCGCCGCCGCCCATGCGCTTAGACATGGAGTTCATAAACAGGCTGATGACCAGGTAGAAGATGCCCAGGGGGAGAATCCACGTCAGCAGGATGGACAAAAGGGGACTCATCTCCTCCACGATGGGCACGTCCGTGGTGACGCCCTTGGCGTCCATCTCCTCCAGCAGGGGCCAGATGTCCATGCTGGTGGGGCGGCCGGTGTAGTAGATGATCTGCTTGCCCGAGGGCTTTTCGGCTTCCTCCTTGGTGAGGATCAGGAAGCGATCGGTGTCCACGTCCACGCTGTCCACCTTGCCGGCGTCGAGCAGGTCGAGAAATTCTGTAAAAGTGATCTGCTCGAGATAGGAGCTGGCGATGGAGTTATAGATCAGGTTGATGATGACCGTAAAGACCAGGGCGACCACCACCATGGTGATGATGCTCTTGGTACGTTTTGAATGGTCGGGTTCGTTCTGTCCGTCCCGGCCGGGGCGGTTTTGTTTGGGGTCGTTGTTCAAGGCGAATGCCTCCTTTGGCTTGAAGGGAGGGAGTGGGACACTCCTACAAATTGTATCCATATTAGCATAAAATTCCCCTGGACACAAGGCGAAACCGCAGACTTCCTGTAAATTTTCTATGAATGCTACCGATGGGGAAATCCCAAGAAATTTGACGCTTTCCCTTGTAAGTGGTCGCCATTCCTGTTATACTATAAGCTGGTATGTTATAAAATGGGGTTCGCCCCGGAGAGGTCGAGGAATGACCCATGGAGAATAAACGAATGAACCGCCGCGGCGCCGTGGGCGAGGACGCGGAGGATTTTCTGGAGGGGCGCAACGCCGTAGCCGAGGCGCTCAAGAGCGGCCGCACCCTGGATAAAGTGTATGTGGCCTCCGGCGACACCGACCGGGCTCTTGCGCGCCTGGCGGCCCAGGCCCGGGAAGCCGGGGCTGCGGTGGTGCAGGTGGAGCGCCGCCGCCTCGATCAAATGAGCGCCACCGGCGCCCATCAGGGCATCATCGCCCAGGCGGCGGCCCACGGCTATGTGACCTTGGAGGATATTCTGGCCGTGGCCGAGGCGCGGGGAGAGGCGCCGCTGATTGTCTTATGCGACGAGCTCAACGATCCGCACAACCTGGGAGCCATCCTGCGCACGGCCGAGTGTGCCGGGGCCCACGGCGTGGTGATCCCCAAGCGCCGCAGCGTGGGGCTCACGGCGGTGGTGGCCAAGACCTCCGCCGGCGCGGTGGAGCACATGGCCGTGGCCCGGGTTTCCAACCTGACCGCCGCCATCGAGCAGCTGAAAAAGGCCGGCGTGTGGGTCTACGGCACCGACGCCGCCGGCAAGACCGATCTCTATCACGCGGATTTCCGCGGCCCGGCGGCCATCGTCATCGGGTCGGAGGGCTACGGCATGAGCCGGCTGGTGGGAGAGCGGTGCGATGTGCTCTTATCCATTCCCATGAAGGGGCAGATCAATTCCCTCAACGCCTCGGCTGCCGCGGCGGTGCTTCTTTACGAGGCCGTCCGCCAGCGGCTGTAGGGGACTTGCGCTGCGCGGCAGGCGCGCAACGTGTCACGTAAGATTGGAGAACATTTCATGGACAAATACCTGGAGCAGGAGCAACAACTGAATACCGACGCTTCTGCCCCGGAGGAAGAATACTCCTTAGAGGACATCATGCGGGAGTTTGGCTCCTGGACGACGCCGCCGGAGCCCAAGGCCCCGCCGGAGCCGGAACCGACGCCGGAACCGGAGCCGACGCCGGAGCCCGAATCGGCGCCCCCTTCGGCGCCTGCGCCGGAGCTTCCGGCGGTGATGCGGGTGGCCGCGGAGGAGCCGGAGAAAAAGCCCCGCATCAAGATCACCAACCTCTCCGGCGACACCATCCGCTTCGGCCCCGTCACGCAGGCAGAGGTGGAAGAGGCGGCTCCCCTTGCGGCGCCGGTGGAGATGCCCGAGGAGCCTCCTGCCGACGAGGCGGAGCTGCGCCGGGCTATGAAGCGGGAGGAAAAGCGCCTGCGCCGCCAGCAGAGCCAGGAGCGCCGGGCCGCCCGGGCCGAGGCCAAGGCGCGAAAGCGCGAAGAGCCCGAGGTGGTCTATCCCTCGCCCGAGGATGCCTGCGCCGACTATGCCAAGGCCGGAACGCTGCGCATCCGCCTGATGGCGGCGGGGGTCATGGCCTTTTTGTCGGCGGTACTGCTGGTGCTGGCAGGCAACCCCCTGGGCAAGTGGGATCTTGGCGAGTATCTGCGGGGCTTCTCCATTGTCATGCTGGCCCTGCTTTTGGCGCAGAGCCTGCTCTCGGCGGAGGTGTTCCTCCGGGGCGTCTATCAGGCGCTGAAGCTGCGCTTTGACCTCTCGTCGCTGTTGACGGTGATGGTGCTGGTCACCGTGGCCGATGCGTTCTTTGCCATCCCCGCCGGACGGGCGCCCTTCTGCGCCGTGGCGGGACTGCTGCTGCTGCTGGCGCTGTGGTCGGTGACGCTGGAGAAGCGAGGCAAGTGGCGCACCCTCAAGACCGTGCTGGCCATGGAGGCGCCGGTGGCGGCGGTGAAGGAGGAAAAGGCCTGGCACGGCCTGGACTGCATCTTCCGCCGGGAGGGCAGCCTCCAGGACTTCACCGCCATGCTCGAAACCCCCGACGCCGCCCAGAAGGCCATGCGCATCTATGCGCCCCTGGCCCTGCTGGTCACGGCGGCCCTTGCGGTCTTTGCCGCGGTGGAGGGCGGGAGCAACTTCCTCTGGGCCTGGGCGGCGCTGCTGTCTGCGGCCCTGCCGGCGGGCGGCTTTCTCGCCTGCTGCCGTCCCTTTGCCATCCTGGCCCGCCGCCTTGCCCGGGCCGGCGCGGCTTTGTGCGGCTGGCGGGGCGCCAAGCTCCTCAGCGGCGAGGTGGGCATCATCATCCGCGACCTCGACCTCTTCCCGCGGGCCAATATCTCCATGAACGGCATGAAGATGTACACCGATCTGCCCACCCGGCAGGTGGTGGGCTACGCCACCGCGGTTTTGCAGGCGGCGGGCAGCGGCCTGCTGCCCCTCTTTGAAGAGGTGATGAAGAATGAAAACGGCCGGCGCTACACCGCTGATTCCTTCCGCCAGTACGAGGGCGGCGGTCTGGGCGCGGAGATCCACGGCGATGTGGTGCTGCTGGGCTCTCTGCCCTTTATGCGCCTGATGGGCGTCCACGTGCCCGAGGGGACGCGGGTACAGTCGGCGGTGTATATCTCGGTGAACCAGGAATTGGTGGGCGTCTTTGCTCTGACCTATGCGCCTGCCGCCACCTGCCGCGCCGGGCTCTCAGCGGTGCTGCGAAGCCCCGGCCTCACGCCGGTGCTGGCCACGCGGGACTTTATGATTACTCCGGCTCTGGTGAAAAAGCGCTATAAGATCTCCACCGACCGGCTGGAATTTCCGGTGGTGGCGGAGCGGGCGCGGCTGTCCGGCGAGGACGCGGGAGAAAACGGCCGCCAGGGCGCGCTGATGGCGCGGGAGAGCTTTGTGAGCTTTGCCGCGGCGGTCACCGGCGGGCGGCAGCTGCGGCGCACGGTGCATGCCGCCGTGGCCCTGTCGCTTCTGGGCGGCTTTTTGGGCATGGCCCTTCTGTGCGTGCTCACCTATCTGGACGCCCCCGCCTCGGCTTCGGCGCTGAATCTGATGATCTACCAGCTGTTGTGGCTTCTGCCGACCCTGATGATCACCGGGTTTGTGGGAAAGTGATGCCAATTCTACCAAAGCCTGGCCGCCCCGGCCGGCAAGGACGCGCGCGTGGAGCGAAGCGCCCCTTTGCACGTTCAAAAGAGACGGATTTTAAACTTTTTCGACCCCCTGGGGCGGCCTTTCCGGCCGCCCGTGCTGCCGTCCCACGTCATGTGGGGCGGTTTTCTTTGACAGTGTGTATAAATTTGAAGCCTCGGATTCTCCAATTACCACAAAAATTTGTGTATTCCGCTGGCCCAGCCAGAATGTATTTGCATTCGTTTTGGGAATGAAGTATAATTTACTCTGTTAGGCGGTAAAAGAATTTACCGCAGCAGGGTCGATTCCCCCTATCGTAAGACCCGCGGAAAGGAGAAACATTCGTTATGAGCTACACTGCTAAGGACATTCGCAATATCTGCCTGCTGGGACATGGTGGTGACGGAAAGACCATCCTGGCCGAGGATATGCTGTTTTTGACCAACGGTTCCGACCGCCTCGGTTCCATCGCCGACGGCAACACCGTTTCTGACTTTGACCCCGAGGAGATAAAGCGGCAGTATTCCATCTCCACTTCGATCATCCCGGTGAATTTTGAAGGCTGCAAGATCAATCTTCTGGACAATCCCGGCTTCTTTGACTTTGCCGGTGAGATCGTCCAGTCGCTGCGGGTGGCCGACGCGGGCCTCATCGTCCTCTCGGGCAAGGGCGGCATCGCCGTGGGCACCGAAAAGGCCTGGAAGTCCCTCAAGGACGCCCATCTGCCCACCATGTTCTATATCTCCAAGATGGACGAGGATCACGCCAACTACTATAAGGTCGTGGACGACATGCGCGCCACCTTCGGCAACACCGTCGTGCCGCTGATCTTCCCCATGATGAAGGGCGACAAGTGCGTGGGCCTGGTGGATCTTTTGAGCCGCACCGCCCGCGACACCGAGGGCAACTCCACGGCGCTGACGCCCGAGGCCGAGGCGCGCTGCGAGGAGTACCTGGCGGAGCTCTCCGAGCAGGTCGCCGAGACCAGCGAGGAATTCATGGAGAAGTTCTTCATGGAAGAGCCCTTCACCGAGGAAGAGCTGATCCAGGGCGTCAAGGACGGCATGCGGCAGCGCTCCATCACCCCCGTCTTTTGCGGCAGCGCCCTGGCCGGCTACGGCAGCAAGCGCGTGATGGAATATATCGTCAAGTTCTGCCCCAACCCTCTGGAGGGCCTGCCCATGGCCACCGCCGAGGGCGGCGAACTGCTCCTCGATCCCAAGGGCAGCCCTGCGGCCTTTGTCTTTAAGACCACGTCCGACCAGTTCGGCAAAAACTCCTACTTCAAGGTTATCTCCGGCGACATCACCGAGGGCATGAGCGTGGTCAACGCCCGCACCGGCGGCGCCGAAAAGCTCAGCAACATCTTCTTTGCCAAGGGCAAGACGCTCACCAAGGCCAGCAAGATCTGCTGCGGCGATCTGGGCGTAGCCACCAAGCTGGGCAGCGTCAAGACCGGCGATACGCTGGGCCTCCCGGGCAAGGTCACCGCCCTCAAGGGCATGGACTACGACGAGCCCTGCTACACCATGGCCATCTACGCCAAGGTCAAGGGCCAGGAGGATAAGATCGCCTCCGGTCTTTCCAAGCTCAATGAGGAGGACAACTCCTTCCGCTACGGCACCAATACCGAGACCAAGGAAATGCTCATCTCCGGCGTGGGCGATATCCACCTGGGTGTCATCTGCTCCAAGCTCCTGAGCAAATTCAAGGTGGAGGCGGAGCTGCGCCCGGCGAAGATCGCCTACCGCGAGACCATCAAAAAGAAAGTGGAAGTCCACGGACGGCACAAGAAGCAGTCCGGCGGCCACGGCCAGTTCGGCGATGTGTACATTCGCTTCGAGCCCCAGACCGAGACCGAGGATCTGATCTTCGCCGACGAGACCGTGGGCGGCTGCGTGCCGAAGAACTTTATCCCCTCCGTTGAGAAGGGCCTGCGCAACTGCATCGGCAAGGGTGTCCTGGCGGGCTATCCGCTGGTGTTCCTGAAGGCCACGCTGTACTTCGGCTCCAGCCACCCGGTGGACTCCTCCGATATGGCCTTCCAGACCGCGGCTGCCATCGCCTATAAGGACGGCATCCCCACCGCCGCCCCCACGCTCTTGGAGCCCATCGGCGAGCTGAAGGTCTATGTGCCCGATTCCAACATGGGCGATATCATCGGCGACCTCAACAAGCGCCGGGGCCGCGTGATGGGCATGAACCCCTGCGGCGACGGCCAGCAGGTGGTGGAGGCGGAAGTCCCCATGGGCGAAATGTCCTCCTATGCCATCGACCTCAGATCCATGACCCAGGGCCGCGGCTCTTACAGCCTCAAGTTTGTCCGCTATGAGGAAGTGCCGCAGATGAACCAGGCCAAGATCATCGAGGAAGCCAAGAAGGCCGACGAAGAGTAAGAAATATGGATCGCCCCTGCCATGCAGGGGCGATTTCAGACTGTCGAGAAACCTTGCTACTGGCGCTTAGGACAGAGCAGCAGGGGGTGTGTGCGGGGGGCAAAGAGCCCCCTGCACGTTCAAAAAAGATGGATTTTTCAATGTTTCCAACATTGAAAAATCCTAAGCAGCGTGTCGAAAAGACTTTTTCGACACGCTGGATCGCCCCTGCCATTGAACTGAACCAGTAAAAACGGACACTAGACAAAACGCCCCCTGATGTAGGAAAATGGAAGTACTACATCAGGGGGTATTATTATGGCGAGAAAATATGAAAA
>CALXCW010000036.1 GCA_944386905.1 uncultured Oscillospiraceae bacterium | reverse complement strand
TGACGTTACGGACGAATGACGTCCCAATTCTTAACAAAATACTCCACACCGGAGTAGAGCGTGGTGACAGTGACGACTGCAGTGACTACCCAGTCAAGCCACCAAATGGGGAGCGCCATCATCACACACAGTCCTACCATCGTGGAGAAGGTTTTGACCTTACCGCTCCAACCGGCGGCGATGACACGTCCGTTTCCCACAGCCACCAGCCGCAGGCCTGTCACGGCGAATTCCCGGGTCAGAACGATCATCACAGCCCAGGCAGGCATCCGGCCCCACTGTAGAAAAATCAGCATGCAAGCCGTCACCAGAAGTTTGTCAGCCAAGGGGTCGAGGAACTTGCCGAAGTCGCTGACCTGATTATAGTGTCGGGCAACATAGCCATCCACAAAGTCGGTGACACTGGCCAAAATAAAGACAGCCAGAGCTATCCAGCGGTAGCCCAGCAGGAGCAGTGCCATGAAAAGCGGAATCATTGCCACCCGTACCAGGGTAATCTTACTGGCGGTAGTCATACCTCATCCTCCCTTTCGCCGATGAGCTCACCGTCGTAGACATCGGTGACGGTCACCCGGACAAAGTCGCCGGGATGAACAGTCTCTTCAGACGGGAACCAAATCTTTCCGTCGATATCGGGGCTGTCGGCATAGGTGCGGCCAAAATAGGCCTCATCCTCGTCGTCATAACCTTCGCAGAGCACTTCAAGCGTCTGTCCCATAAGGCTCTCACAGTATTGATCCATGATCCGCGATTGAAGCTCCGCAAGATATTCCGCCCGACTCTGGGCCACCTCGTTGGGAGGGTACTCCATCATGGCAGCGGGCGTCCCCTCTTCTGGGGAGAAGGCAAAGGCGCCCACCCGTTCCAGCTTCATCTCCCGTAGCCATTGACAGAGCTCTTCGAACTCGGCTTCCCCTTCACCGGGGAGGCCTGCGATCAAGCTGGTACGCAGCACCAGGCCGGGAATCCGCGTCCGGAGTTTTTGAAAGAGCGCCGTTAAAAACGCCTTATCGCCACGGCGGTTCATCTTTTTGAGGATCTTGTCGTTGACGTGCTGAATGGGAATGTCGAGATACTTGACAATTTTAGGTTCCGAGGCAATGACATCGATCATCTCCTCGGTGATCTGGTCAGGATAGAGATAGTGCAATCGGATCCAATGAAGCCCCTCAATGGCGCACAATCCCCGCAGCAGCTCCGGCAGGCGGTGGGTGTGGCCTTCCAAATCCAAGCCGTAGCGGCTGATATCCTGAGCCACTACAATGAGCTCCTTGACACCGTCTGCGGCCAGAGTGCGGGCTTCATAGAGTACGTCGTCCACTTCCCGGCTGCGATAGCGACCACGGAGGGAGGGAATAATACAATAGGCACAGTGGTTGTCACAGCCCTCTGCAATCTTGAGATAGGCGTAGTACGCGGGACTGGTGAGCACGCGAGGCGTCTCATCCAGAGGCGCGTCTATATCGCCGAAGTCCGCAACCCGCTTTCCCGCCAGTGTTTTTTCCACGGCCGCGACGATGTCGCTGTAACTGCCGGTTCCCAGTACGCCGTCTACCTCCGGCATTTCCTCGAAAATCTCCTGCTGATATCGCTGGGAAAGGCACCCAGTGACCAGGATTTTCCCCAGCTGTCCCTCGGCCTTCAGCTGTCCCAAGGCCAGAATATGGTCAATGGCCTCGGCCTTGGCTGAATCGATGAAACCGCAAGTATTGACAATCGCCAAATCGCAGCCAGGCACGTCTCCACAGATGGTAAATCCAGCTTCCTGTAAAAGATACAGCATCTGTTCGGCATTCACCTGGTTCTTGGCGCAGCCCAGGCTAACCATGCCGATTTTTTCTCTCATATCGGTTCCTCCCACTCCATCTCCAGCCCGGCGCTGTAGCGTTCCAGGCCGGCGCGGATATCGCTGTAGCTGTGGCCTCGGCGCAGCAGCGCATCCACAGCCCGCTTGATCTCCCGTTCATCGGGGTCGGCGCCGCGGAAACGGCGCTGTAAAAACCGATCCACTGCCTCATCCATGGGCGGGATCTCATCCAATGCCTCCTCCCAGAGCTCCCGGGGGATGGCCTTTTCATAGAGGATCTGCCGGATGCGGCCACGTCCATAGCCGCGAGCAACGGCCGAACGCACCAGCTGCTGGGCAGTCGCCCGGTCGTCTAGCAGTCCCAGCTCGGCAAGCCAATCCACCGCTGCTGCGGCATCCTCTTCCTGCTCTCCTTTTTCCACCAGTCGGCGACGGAGTTCGGCACGGGAATGGCCAGCAGCGGAAATCATGGCCACCGCACGATTGCGAGCCGATGCCCGGCTGGTCGCCGCCAATAGGCGATGGTATTCATCGTCGCTGAGGATCATACCTGCCTGGAGGCCCAGGTCTGCCACCACATCCAAGGGGGTTTTCAGCTTGGTTCCATCCGAAAAATAAATCCGGCAACTGCGGCTGGGAGGCGTCAAAGGCTCCAGACGCTCAATCGTCATCGTTGAAATCGTCGGCCTTCACAGACACAGCCTTGACCTCGCCACGGGGCTGCTCTGCTGCCTTCGGCTTACGGCCCGAGAGCTTGGAGAGGTTGGCGCGCACCTGGGCTTCCAGCTGTTCGGCAATCTCAGGGTTGTTGATGAGATATGCCTTAACACTGTCGCGGCCCTGACCAATGCGTTCCTCCCCCATGGAGAACCAGCTGCCGCTCTTCTGGATGAGATCCAGCTGAACGGCCAGATCTACCAATTCACCCCATTTGGAAATGCCCTCGCCGTATAGGATATCGAAGATGGCTTCTTTAAAGGGCGGCGCAACCTTGTTTTTCACAATCTTGGCACGAGTCCGGTTTCCAATGATCTCTGAACCGTTCTTAATGGCCTCTACACGGCGGACATCAATGCGCACTGAGGCGTAGAATTTCAACGCATTGCCACCGGTTGTAGTCTCAGGATTTCCATACATCACGCCGATTTTCATGCGCAGCTGGTTGATGAAGATGACCACGCAATTGGTCTTGGCAATGCTTCCGGCCAATTTTCGCAGGGCCTGGGACATGAGTCTGGCTTGGAGGCCCACAAAGGTGTCCCCCATTTCGCCCTCGATTTCCTGGCGAGGTGTCAGCGCGGCCACAGAGTCCACCACAACCACATCCACAGCACCGGAGCGCACCAGCGCATCAGTAATTTCCAATGCCTGCTCGCCGGTATCGGGCTGCGAGACCAACATGGAATCGATGTCCACACCGATGGCGGCTGCATAATCTGGATCAAGGGCATGCTCGGCATCCACAAAGGCCACTTCGCCGCCGCGCTTCTGCGCCTGGGCTACAATATGCAGCGCCAGGGTGGTCTTGCCTGAGGATTCAGGGCCATAAATTTCAATGATTCGGCCCTTTGGTACGCCGCCAATGCCCAGTGCCGCATCCAGTGCAAGGGAGCCGGTGGGAATAGCATCCACCTGCATCTCAGGCTTGTCGCCCAAGCGCATCACAGTTCCCTTACCGAAGTTCTTTTCAATCTGCGCGAGGGCATTGTCCAGAGCCTTTTTCTTATCATTGGCAGGGGTCAACGGTTCATAACCGGATTTTTTCTTCTCCATGGTCAATCCCTTTCTTTCTTCTGTGCCAGAACAGCCCGGGTAATGCCCCCGGCGTCCTGCCTGAGTTTCAAAATGTCATACTCCCAAGCTTCCAGGATCCAACATACACCGTCCTCCTGATCCCGGCCGAACTCCAGCGCCAGATAGCCTCCTGGCTTGATGGCGCCGGTAAAATTCCGGGCAATGGCACGGTAAAAGTCCAGCCCGTCAGCACCGCCGTGGAGCGCAATGGCAGGCTCGAAGTTCCGCACCGACCGAGGTAGCTTTCCCATCTCCTCCGTGGTCACATAGGGCGGATTGGATACCAGTACGTCAAACTGGCCCAAAAAACGACTGGCGGGCTCCGTGGCATCAGCCTTGAGACAGGAGACCCGTCCAGTGAGCCGAAGATCGACGGTATTCTTCTTGGCAATTTTCAGTGCAGACGGGGAGAGATCGGCCAAGGTCACTCTGGCAGTCTTGATTTGGGAGGCCAGCGCCAGACCGATGCACCCGGAGCCAGTGCACAGATCGAGGATCCGTGGCGCCGGTGGCAGCGGGCACCCCAGCACCAGCTCCACCACCGCGGCAGTGTCATCCCGAGGAATGAGCACATCAGGCGTCACCGTGAGGTCGAGGCCGTAAAAGCTCCACTGCCCCAAAATATAAGCCAGCGGTTCACCAGCGAGAATTCTTCCGGCAAGTTCCAAATAGCGCCTTGCCACTTCCTCGGGCACATAGAGATTCTGCATGGCCAATATTGCAGCCGAATCTCGCCCTGCAGCCAAAGCCAACAACTCCCGAGCCGTAAATGCTGCCCGCTCTCCCTCTTCCTCTTCCAGGGCATGGCGAACCTGGCGGTAGAGCTCGCCATAGGTTCTCACCATTGATCTTTCCCCGCTTCCTCCGGGATCACCTCTTCCAGGGCGCGTATGGCCACTTCGATCATGGAATCATCGGGCTCCTGGGTGGTAAAATTCTGCATCCATTGGCCAGGCGCGGTGAGGATGCGAGTGAACCAGTTGTCGTAGCGTCCCACCAAACGGTTGAATTCATAACTGATGGCCACAATAAGCGGTAGCATCAAAATGTGCAGCGCCATGCGTAAAAGGGTGTTCTCCACCCGGAGAAAGGCGCCGCAAAGGATGCTGATACAGATAACCACCAACAAAAAGCTGGTGCCACAGCGGGGATGCTTGCGGGTCATAGGGCGAACATTCTCCACAGTCAGAGGCAGCATGGCCTCATAACAGCGGATGGTCTTGTGCTCGGCTCCGTGGTAGGAAAAGACGCGGCGCATATCCTTCATCCTAGAAACCGCAATCATATAGCCCATAAACAAGGCAATTTTCAAGAACCCCTCCAGAAGATTGCGGAGCAGAAAGTTACTGTGAATTCCCGGCACCAATCCCGCCAAGAAGGTAGGAAGCAGGATAAAAAGCCCCACCGAAAAGGCAAGGCCCACCACGGCGGCGAAATAGATCACGGCCTTTTCCATCCGTTCCGATCCCAGCTTGTCCTCCAGCCAGCGTTCAAATTTAGAAGGCTCTGCATTCTCCTCGTCAGGGTAGAATTCTGCCGAGTACATCAGTGCCTTGACGCCGCCGACAATACTCGCGGTAAAGTTTACCACACCCCGTATAAGAGGCCAACCCAAAATGGGATAGCGGTCTTTGATAAGCTTGAGCGGCTCGGTTTTAACCACCAGGCCCTCTGGGCCGCGGACGACAATGGATTTCTTCTCCGGGCCCTGCATCAAAATTCCCTCGATCAGCGCTTGACCGCCGATCATGGTCTTAAACTTTTCCTGTGTCTCTTTCTTCATGGGATACCTCGTACATTTATTCTTCTCCCGTTGGGAGGGAGATGGTCACCAGCGTACCGCCGCCCTGGGCGTTTTCCAGCGTCAGGGTACCGCCATGCATGGTGACAATCTCTTCGCACACCGCAAGGCCGATGCCGTTGCCCCGGGCCTTGGAACTGCCCTTATAAAACTTCATCTTGACATGGGGCAATTCTTCCTCCGGGATACCGGGGCCAAAGTCGCGAATGCGCACCACCACGGCGCCGCTCTCATGGTGAATGGATGCCGTAATGCGCTTGCCCTCGCCGCCGTGCTTGGCGGCATTATCAAGGATGTTGAGAAATACCTGCCGCATTCGGGAGACGTCACAGGGAATCTCAGGAATATCCTCGTCACTCTCCTCATAGAGAAGTTCAATTCCCTCCTGCTTAAGACGACTGCCGTACATAAATACGGTGTCTTCAAACTCAGCGCGCAGGTCAGCATCCTCCATGTTGAGCGTAAAACGCCCATCCTGCATACGGGTGAACTCCAGGAGTTCTTCCACCATGGATGTCAACCGACGGGCCTCTCGGAGGATAATGACCATGCCTCGGCGCGTCTCTCCGGGATCAATATGGTCGCCGGAGAGGATCGTCTCGCCCCAGCCGGTGATGGCTGTGAGAGGCGTGCGCAGCTCGTGGGACACGGATGAGATAAACTCTGACTGCATCTTTTCGGCTTGCGCGATCTTGGCAGACATATCGTTGATGGTATCAGCCAACTCGCCGATTTCATCATCCTGGCGCTTTTGTATCCTCGCTCCATAGGAGCCGGCGGCAATGCGCTTGGCAGTGGCAGTAATCTCAGAGACAGGCTCAAGGATCGAGCGAATAAAGAAACGGCTGGAATAGAGCACAAAGGCGATGAACAAAATGCCCACCAGTACCGCCAGACCCACGGCCATGACAATCTGCCGGTCTACATTTCTCAAGCTGGTAACGAAGCGCAAAACACCGATGACCTCGCCGCTCACATAGATCATCGGGCTGGAAACAGCCATAATCCGTTCACCGGTGTGGGGGTTGCGCCCAAGATAGTGACTGATGGTCTGAGTCGCGATGGCCTCAGCAATGTCCGAAGTCTCCGGCGCCTGCCCTGCCCACTGACCGTAAGACGAGGCGACAATCTTGCCGCTGGTTGAGATGAATTGCAGCTCCAGATTGTTCTTCTCCTCAAAGGTCTGGGCGTAACGAATACAGGACTGATAATATTCATTGTAGCTCTGGTTGATATAGTTGCCGAAAAAGTCGGTGGTGGTCTTAGCCTTCTCTTCCAAACCGACCCGTAGGTTGGAATAACAATAGATCGAGAAGGAAACGGAGAAAATCACCACGAACAAAACCACTAAGGCGATTACCAGGCTGACACTGTTGATAATCCACCGGCGCTCAATGCCGGTGAGCTTCTTAAACCGTTTCAGGCTGGCTCTCCTCCTCTCTTGCTGGGACAGGTCAGGCGCCCCACTTGTAGCCGAAGCCCCACACAGTCGTAATATAAGTGGGGTTGGCGGTATCATCTTCAATTTTGATACGTAAACGGCGGATATTCACATCGACGATTTTCAGTTCTCCGTCGTAGTCCCGTCCCCACACAGCGGCTAAAATATCCTCCCGGGAAAGAGCGCGACCAGGGTTCTGCATGAACAGCTTCATAATGGCATACTCCACCTGGGTGAGCTTGATGCGCCGTCCAGATTTGTCCAGCGTGCGATTTCGGGTGTTGAGCACAAAGGGCCCCTGATTCAGCTCCACTGCGTCAGGGGCGGCATCGCCGCCGACGCGGCGATAGAGGGCATCAATGCGGGCGGTGAGTTCCGCAGGGGAGAATGGCTTGGTAATATAATCATCGGCACCGGTCATCAACCCGGTGACCTTATCCATCTCCTGGCTGCGAGCCGTGAGCATAATAATGCCGATCTGTTTATCGCTCGCACGAATATTGCGGCAGACTTCAAAACCGTCAATATCAGGAAGCATGATATCCAGGATGGCAACGCCCACATCCGGATTGTTTTTCAGCTGCTCCAGGGCCTCCATGCCGGTGCCCGCTTCAATGGCTTCATAGCCTGCGCGCTTTAAATTGATGACAACAAAGCTGCGGATGCTGACTTCGTCCTCTAAAATCAAAACCTTTTTCATGGCTTCGCTCCTTCCGTTACGTCTCGCCGGAGTTCCAGTCGTCCAGGATCAGAGAGAACATGGTCTTTACCTTTTCTTCACTGATCGTACGCGACAAGCTGCTCTCTCCCAAGGATGCGGCGTAGACCGTTTCGCCCCGCTCAGACAGGAGAAAGCGCCCGTCGCTCTGAGCCAAGCTGTGCCTGTCCTCACCAGAGATCGTATAGATACTGAGGATCTCCTGTGGCTCCACCTCCCGGTCGATCCACCGGGAAAAAGTATAGCGATAGATACCGGCAACCTCTGTGGTGCGGGAGATGGTCAACTGATCTTCCCAAGCCTCGGGAATCACGAGATACCAGCCGCCGGCATAGCTATAGTTATAATAAGTAGTAAGTTTCTTCTCACGGGTGCCATCGGTCTTGAGGCCATACCACTGCACCAGGAAATAGGACTCCTCGGCACTGGCGCTGGGCAGTGCCATCAGCGTCGGGAGTTCCACCAGGCCGTCATCATCGATGTCGGTGGCATAGACAGACATACTGCGCACCATCTGGGTGCTGATGCCGCTCTGCGCTGAGACAGTGAGATTGCAAAAGGTCTGACCGCGGAAAGCCAGCACGTCTGTGATCAATGTGCCCTCACCCAAATTGCCGCTCTCCTCACCATAGGTGCTGGTGACAAAGACGCCGGGTACCTCAGCGCTCACATAACCGGTGGTGATTCGCTCGATGCTCTCGATGTCCCGAGAGAGGGCTGCCGATTGGGTACGCGTCATGGCGCCGTCGCTGTAGCAGTAATACTCCGCAACACCGGTGCGGGCCTCGGCATCCCGACGGAGGATCAGCACATCGCGCTGATCATCCACATTGAGATCTGTAATCTTATACTCACTGTAGCTGGTGTTCATCAGCTCCACCATCCGACCGCTGCCGTAGGAATAGACGCTGAGGGATTGCAGGATCTGATTGCTCAGTTGCCGGCCCAGGACAATCTCCAGCCCAGGCTGGTCGTCAATGGACACATACTCCACCGCATCGAAAGCTGTACCATCGCCTTCAATCACCGTGGCCAATGCAAAGGAACCATCCTTATCGTCAAAAACATAGACCCTTAGGGGCTTTTCACCGCTGGTTCGCATAAAAACCAGCGCTTCGTCCGTGCCGTCGCCGTCCAAGTCCGCCAGCTGCACTGCCTGCTGATTGGGGCCGCTGAGAGGCCCGGCGTAGGCCGCATCGGCGGACTTGACGCTATCAATGGCGTTTTGCAGATCGTAGTAGGCATCCGACTGCCGGGGCAAAGCATAGAGATCATCCGCCGACTGCACCAGGCAGCCGCTCAGCGAAAAGAGCGCCACCACAAAAAGCACCAGGCAGAATCGTTTTTGAATGCGCCCCATGAAGGGCCTCCTTTCCGCGGTAAACCGCGGGTTCAATTGGGAAAATACCGCCGTTTCAGGTCGGCCTTGCAAGCCAGGCGAGACTTCGACAAACATCATTATAGCACAACAATGGCGCAATTTGTAGCCCGTCTGTGAATTTTCATCCCTGTACCACCACGTTCTCCGCGCCAAGAATTTCCCGGAGTTCAGCCAGAAAATCCGCATCCAGCAGACATTGCGCCTTGCGCCGCAGCTTGGTGTCAGCAAAGTAGAGCACCACCGGCACTGGCCCCGGGAACATGTTGAGCACCGGCCGCACCCGTCGCCACTGCCTGCCCGCCTCGCTGTCGATCTTTATGCACAGCCGCTGGGCACGCCGGCTTTCGTCGGTAAAGCCCTCCACCGGCCAAACCTGGTTGACGATAAGCTGGGGAGATTTTTCATCGCGCACAGAAATCCGTCCACAGACCACCACAGCCTGATTTTCCGCCAACAGCTGGTGGTACTGCTCTAAGACCTTGGAGAAGGTCAGCAGCTCCATGGAGCCGGAGTCATCCTCCAGCATTACATAGGCCATCGTAGTATGGTTACGCGTGGTTTTCATCTTGATCTGCTGGACAACGCCCGCGACCTTGACGATCTGGCCGTCGGTGAAGCTCTCATCTCCCTCTTCAAAGCTGGAAAGGATCTCTCCCAAGGCGCTGACGCCATTGCTGCGCAGGGCCACGCGAAAGCCATCCATGGGATGGCCCGAGAGATACAGACCCGTGACCTCTTTCTCCATGACCATACGCTCGTGGCTGCTCAGTTCAGGAAGTGACGGCACCGGCACAGAGGCTACTGTGGTAGTCTCAGCGGTATCGAAGAGCCCCATCTGGCCCTCCACATTTCGCCGGCGGCTCTGAGCCACAGTATCCATCACTGCCTCGTAGACGGCAAGAAGCTGGCTGCGTTTGAGACCAAAGCAGTCCATCGCGCCGCACTTGATGAGGTTTTCCACGGCCCGCTTGTTGAGTTCCGTACCATAGAGCCGCGTGCAGAAATCCTCCAGAGAGCGGAAGCGTCCATCGCGCTCCCTAGCCTGCACTACCTTGTCGATAAAGCCGCGGCCAATGTTCTTCACTGCCGCCAGGCCGAAACGAATGCCTTCCTCCACCACAGTGAAATAGGCAGTGGATTCGTTGAGATCCGGCGGCAGCACCACTATTCCCAGGCTCTTGCACTCTGCCATATACTCAGCTACTTTGGACGAACCGTCCAGTACCGAGGTCATCAGCGCAGCCATGTAGGCCTTTGGATAGTGACACTTGAGATAGGCTGTATCGTAGGCCACCTTGGCATAGCATACAGCATGGGCCTTGTTAAAAGCATAGTTGGCAAAATCTAAGATTTCATCGTAGATGGCTTGGGCTGTAGTCTCATCTACACCTGTTGCGATGGCGCCGCAGATCCCCCGTGCCTCGTCGCCATAAATAAAGGCATGGCGCTCTGCTGCAATAACATCCTGCTTTTTCTTTGAGATAGCCCGGCGCATATTGTCAGCCTGGCCCAAGCTGAAACCGCCCAGCCGGCGGAAGATCTCAATAACCTGTTCCTGGTAGACAATGCAGCCATAGGTAACCTTCAAAATTGGCTCAAGAAGAGGATGTTTATAGCGGATGGTCTCGGGATGGAATTTTGCCTGGATAAACCGAGGAATGGAATCCATTGGGCCAGGACGGTAGAGTGCCACAATCGCCGTAAGATCCTCGATGGAGTGAGGCTTCATGTTGACTGCCACAGCGGTAATCCCCGCCGACTCCATCTGGAACACGCCCGAGGTTTTGCCCTCAGAGAGCATGGCATAGGTGGCATCGTCATCCTGCGGAATGGAATCCATGGAGAAGTCAGGCTCGACTTTGCGAATATCAGCAACAGCATCCTCAATGACCGTTAGGTTGCGAAGCCCCAAAAAGTCCATTTTGAGAAGGCCCAGCTGTTCCAGGGTCGTCATGGTATACTGGGTGACAATGGTGCCGTCGTTGGTGGACAGCGGCACGTAGTGGTAAACCGGCATCCGCGTGATAACGACGCCTGCCGCGTGCGTGGAGGTGTTGCGGGGCATCCCCTCCAGCGCTCGGGCGGTATCGATCAGCTTTTTGATCCTGACGTCGCCGTCGTAGAGCTGTCTGAGCCGTGGAGAAACCTTGAGAGCCTCATTCAGCGTGATGTGCAGCGGCGTGGTCGGTACCAGCTTAGCCACCACATCGGTCTCGGCGTAGGTGAAGTTCAGAGCTCGGCCCACGTCTCGGATGGCGCCCCGGGCAGCCATGGTGCCAAAGGTGACGATCTGCGCCACATGGTCGTCACCATACTTTTTACGCACATAGTCTACCACCTCGCCGCGGCGCGTGTCACCGAAGTCCATGTCGATATCGGGCATGGAAATGCGCTCCGGATTCAAAAAACGCTCAAAATAGAGGTTGTAAGCCATGGGGTCGAGGTCAGTGATATGGAGCGTGTAAGAAACCATGGAACCTGCGGCACTGCCGCGGCCAGGCCCAACCGGAATCCCGGCTGATTTGGCATAGCGCACGAAATCAGATACAATGAGAAAATAGTCGGTGAAGCCCATTTTCTCAATCATTGCAATCTCATAGTCCAGCTGTTGTCGGTACTCTGGGTGCTCTCCCCTGTAGCGTTCCTCAAACCCCTGATCACACAGCTCACGTAGATAAGACAGGGACGTATAGCCGGCAGGGAGTTGGAATTCCGGCAGATGATAGGTGCCAAAGGTGAACTCAACATTGCAGCGCTCGGCAATGGCCACCGTATTGGCAAAGGCCTCATCTGCGTCCGGGAAGAGTGTACGCAGCTCCTCTTCCGATTTGAGATAGAATTCATCGGTCTCAAATTTCAGACGGTTGGGGTCGTCCACAGTTTTGCCCATCTGGACACACATCAAAACATCCTGGGTGGCTGCGTCATCCCGGCGGAGATAGTGGGCGTCGTTGGTAATCACCATGGGCAGACCTGTCTCCCGCGCGATTCGCCGGATACCCTGGTTCACCTCCCGCTGCTCCACCAGACGGTGATCTTGCAGCTCCAGATAGAAGTGGTCTGGGCCAAAGATTTCCGCCAGTTCCAAAGCGGCGGCTTTCGCGGCGTCGTATTGGTTATGAAGCAGCAGCTGGGGCACCTTGCCAGCCAGGCAGGCTGAAAGGGCGATCAGCGAACCGTGGTTCGCCCGTAACAATTCCAGATCCACCCGCGGTTTGCCGTAAAAACCATCCACGAAGGACTGAGAGACGATGTAGCTCAGATTTTGATAACCTGTCTCATCCTCGCACAGCAGCACCAGGTGGTTGGCTTCATGGTCGAGGGCAAAATCACGGTCATGGCGCGTGCGCGGCGCCACGTAGACCTCACAGCCGATGATGGGTTTGATCCCGGCAGCCTTGGCTGCCTTATAAAAGTCGATGACGCCATACATCACACCATGATCCGTGATGGCAACAGCCTCCTGGCCCACCTCTTTGACCCGCTCCATCAAGTCGCCAATTCGGCAGACACCATCCAGGAGGCTGTATTCCGTATGTACATGGAGATGGACAAAGGCCATAACGCGCTCCTTGTATTATAGAGTAGTAGTTATTAGAGCCCCTCTCCAAGGGCTTGTGCTACACTGTAAGAGATGCTGTGGATTGGTGAAGTGCTCCTACCACAAGATGGTTCTTGAAAGGTTCCAACCACAGCCCTTTGCAGTTTTG
>CALXCW010000035.1 GCA_944386905.1 uncultured Oscillospiraceae bacterium | reverse complement strand
TTTTGCAGAAACTTAGAGAGATCTTAAAAAATCTGCCACTGTTATCTTAAGGCGTCCTCTGCTACAATAAAAGCAGGAGGGAGATGTATGTATCGAATTCTGATCTGTGACGATGAAAAAGATATTGTGGATGCGCTGAAGATCTACCTGTCCGGGGGAGAGTACCAGGTGTATACGGCTTATACTGGACGGGAAGCGCTGGAAATCGTGCGCAAAGAGGACATTCAGCTGATTCTCATGGATATTATGATGCCGGAAATGGATGGAATTGCCGCCACGGCGAAAATCCGGGAGGAGAGCAATGTGCCCATCATCCTGCTTACGGCGAAGAGTGAAGTGAGCGATAAGATCTTGGGGCTGAACATCGGTGCCGACGACTATATTACCAAACCCTTTGATCCTATGGAGGTCTTGGCGCGGGTGCGCTCACAGCTTAGACGGTTTACTGCGCTGGGGAGCCAGGGCGCCTCGGAGGATGTGATCACCATTGGCGCTGTGACGCTGGACGATCCAGCCAAGACTGTCTGCGTGGATGGAGAAGTGGTGGCGTTGACTCCCAGTGAATACGGCATTTTAAGACTGCTGATGCGCAATCCAGGCAAGGTTTTTTCTTCTGCCAAGATCTATGAGGCGGTCTGGAATGAGACTGGCACCGGTTCAGAGAGCGCAGTGGCTGTGCATATCCGCCACCTGCGGGAGAAAATTGAGATCAATCCCTCTGAGCCGCGGTATATCAAGGTGGTCTGGGGACAGGGCTATAAATTTGCTGCCACTGGCCGCGGAGAATAGGAGGCTAAACGATGCAGTATCGGTTTAGCGCGCTGGGCTGGAAGCTTCTGGCGCTGCTTTTGGTGGTGCTGAGCCTGACCTTCGGCTTCCTCGCCGGCTATACCACGGCTTGGTGTCTGGCTGATGGCTATTACGATGAGGGGATTGTCTACCAGACCACAGACAATTGCTATTTTCTCGCACAGGAGCAAGCGCAGATAGTGGCCGCGCGGTTTTTATATGATCCGGACTATAATCGCTGGAATATCATGCTGGAAAACAGCAGTTTTCGCTTTATTCTCCTGGAGGAAGAGACTGGCAAGGTGGTGGCGTCCTATATCGAGGGAATGGACATTGATCTTACCAAGGGTTTTGCTGAGAATCCTTATCTCTACCGCGAGGACTATCCCATGTCCCTGGGAGAGACAGGCAGTGCCTTTGAAGGGCTCTATGTCACGGACTACTATCCGAATAATGCCGGCCTTTCGGAGACACCGCTGCAAATGCTCTGCTTGCTGCCGGGCGTGATTGCCGACAACCCAAAGGACGTCTTTTCCCAGGGCCAGCGGCAGTTCAACTTCCTCTATGGCTATCGGATCACTGCGCCGGTACTGCTGGGTCTGTCTGCTGTGCTGCTGGCCGTCGCGGTGTGCTTCCTGCTGTGCCAATCTGGCCGACGCCCCGGTCGGGAGGGTATTACGCTCCGATGGATCGACCGCGTGCCCCTGGATCTCATCCTCGTGGCCGCCGTCGGTGTGATGCTGATCATTTCAACACTGGTATCAGAAATCCTCTATGTGATCTTCTACAATCGCCGCTACGGGACGAATTTTGAGACGGCGTTTTCCCTGGCAGGAACGACGGCGATATTTGTCTGCGGTGCGCTGTTGCTGCTGGCGTTTTTCTGTACGACCGCCACCAGAATCAAGGCGGGAGGCTTTTGGAGGAATTTCCTGCTGGTGCGATTGCTGCTTTGGGGCCTTCAGATGCTGCGCCGGGGCCTACTGTGTCTGGGACGGTGGCTCCTGGATGCATTCCGCGCCATTGGTTTGGCGCCGCGGGCTGCATTGGCAGTTTTGGGGGTGATCATGATCGAGATCATTTTGCTGACGGTTTTTATGAACAGTTATGATCCGTTCTTCCCGGCACTTTTCCTGCTGATCTTCAATCTGGGGCTGTTCTTCCTGGCCATCAAAGGCGTCAAGCAGCTGATGGCCCTCAAAGAAGCCGGCAGCAAGCTGGCCGCAGGGGATCTCAGCTACCAGCTGGATACCTCGAAACTCTTCTGGGATTTCCAGCGCCACGGTGAAAACCTCAATGCCATTGCAGAGGGGATGAACAAGGCGGTGGAGCAGCGAATGAAATCCGAGCGCCTCAAGACGGAGCTGATCACCAATGTCTCCCATGATATTAAGACGCCTTTGACCTCCATTGTCAATTACGTTGACCTTCTTCAAAAACCACACAGCGAGGCCGAAGGCGCACAGTATCTGGAGGTGCTCGACCGCCAGGCAAAACGCCTGAAGAAACTCACCGAGGATTTGGTGGAGGCCTCTAAGGCGTCCACGGGGAACATGGCCGTTGTATTGGCGCCCACCAGTGTCAGCGAACTTCTCAGCCAGGCAGTGGAGGAGTATCGCGGTCGGCTGGAGCAGGGAAAGCTGGAGGTGGTGCTTTCGGTGCGGCCGGAGCTCACGGTTCTGGCCGATGGGCGGCTTTTGTGGCGGGTACTGGATAACCTCCTGGGCAATGTGGTTAAGTATGCACTTCCCGGTACGCGGGTCTATGTAACCGCGGTGGAGCGGGGCCAGCAGGCAGCCATCGCCGTGAAGAATATTTCTCGTGAGGCGCTGAATATTGATGCCGACGAGCTGATGGAGCGCTTTGTTCGCGGAGATGCCGCCCGCCATAGCGAGGGCAGCGGTCTGGGACTCAATATTGCCCGCAGCCTGACGCAGCTGCAAAAGGGACAGTTCCAGCTGACGGTGGATGGCGATTTGTTCAAGGCGGAGGTCGTTTTGCCCCAAGTGGCGCGGACGCTGCAGCCGGAAGTCACAACGGCTCCATAAAACAGGCAGAGTTCTCTGGCGCGTGTGCCGATTTTCGGCATGCGCGCCGTTTTTTAACCTGGTACACAAAATCCCCATTGTGAACAAAAATGCCTGGAAATTTCGGGGAGAATCCGGCATATCGGGGGAATAAACCTGCTTGACGACGACCTTTGTTGACAGCACTTGGATTGAATGCTATAATTTAACCTGTATGACTGGGCCCATCCCGGTTTTTCTTACGAACCCCACTGTGCTGTACAGGCACGGGCTTATTTCAACACTATTGGAGGAACTTATCATGGTATTTGAAACAATTGCGAATCTTATCGCCGAGCGCAACGACTGCGACGCTTCCGAAATTAAGCGCGAGACGACCTTCCAGGATCTTGGCATCGACTCTCTGGACACCGTGGAGATGCTCATGGATCTGGAGGATCAGCTGGGCATGGAGATCGAGCTGGATCAGAAAGTGGAGACCGTGGGCGATCTGGTGGACTTTATCGAGTCCAAGCAGGGCTAAGCTATGATTCATACGCCTATTTGCGATCTGCTGGGGATTGAATACCCTATTTTCCAGGGCGGTATGGCCTGGGTGGCTGACGGCAAGTTGGCTGCCGCCGTGTCATCTGCCGGCGGCCTGGGCATCATCGGCGCCGGCAATGCGCCGGGAAGCTATGTGCGCCAGCAGATTGAGGTGGTTCGCTCTTTGACAAACAAGCCTTTCGGCGTCAACGTCATGCTCATGAGTCCCTTTGCAGACGAAGTGGCCCAAGTGCTTGCCGAGGAGAAGGTGGCTGTGGTCACCACCGGCGCCGGAAATCCCTCCAAGTATATGGAGATGTGGAAGAATGCCGGAATCAAGGTCATCCCCGTGGTGGCCAGTGTCTCCATGGCCAAGCTGATGACTCGGGTGGGCGCCAGCGCTGTGATTGCCGAGGGCGGTGAGAGCGGTGGCCATATCGGCGAGCTGGCAACGCTTCCGCTGGTGCCTCAGGTCTGCGATGCCACGGATCTGCCTGTCATCGCGGCGGGCGGCATCGGCGATGGCCGCGGCGTTGCGGCTGCCTTTATGCTGGGTGCCGTCGGCGTGCAGCTGGGGACGCGGTTCTTGGTGGCCGAGGAGTGCTCCATCCATCCGAACTATAAGGAAAAGGTACTCAAGGCCACTGATCTCGGCACCGTGACCACGGGTAAGCGTCTGGGCCATCCGGTGCGTAGCCTCAAGACACCCTTCTCCCGTAATTATGCCAAGGCCGAGTATACCCAGATCTCCGATGAGGAGCTGGAAAATATGGGTGTGGGCGCACTGCGCCTTGCCGTGCAGGAGGGCGACGTGCAGCGCGGCTCCTTCCTGGCTGGTGAGATCGCCGGCATGGTGAATCGGGAGCAGCCCGCCGCAGAGATCATTCGTGAGATTTTCTCTCAGGCGGAGGAAGTTCTGAATGGAGCGAAGAAATGGGTCAGATAGCCTTTTTGTTTCCCGGCCAGGGTGCCCAGCACCCGGGTATGGGCCAATCTCTCTACGAGACGTTTCCTGCGGCCAAGGCCGTGATGGATCGCTGTGAGGCCATCCGCCCCGGCACCCTTTCTCAGTGTTTCTCCGGTACCATGGAGGAGCTCACTGAGACAGTGAACACCCAGCCCTGCATGTTGGCTGTGGAACTTGCCGCTGCTGCAGCCTTGGAGGACTTGGGCGTGAAGCCTTCCTTTGCTGCTGGCTTCTCCCTGGGGGAGATCGCTGCACTTTCCTGCGCCGGTGCCGCCAGTGTGGAGGACGCATTTACCATTGTCTGTCGCCGCGCGGAGCTGATGCAGAAGGCTTCTGAGGCGGTGGACAGCGCCATGGCTGCCGTCCTTAAACTGCCCAACGAGCAGGTGGAAGAATTGGCTGGACGGTTTGAACATGTCTGGCCGGTGAACTACAACTGCCCCGGGCAGGTGACTGTGGCGGGGTTTGCAGACGAACTCAAAGCGTTTTTGGCCGAGATCAAGGCCGCTGGTGGACGTGGCGTTCCGCTGAAGGTACGCGGTGGTTTCCACTCGCCGCTGATGGAACCCGCGGCAAAGGGCATGCGGGAAGTATTGGCGGGGTTTGACCTGACCGCTCCTCGGATTTCTCTTTATTCAAACTTCACGGGCCTTCCCTATGAAGCTTCGGCCTTGAAAGAAAACCTGGCAAACCAGGTCTGTCGACCGGTGCGCTGGGAGGCTGCGGTGCGCCATATGATCGACGCTGGCGCCGACACTTTTGTGGAGGTAGGCCCGGGAAAGACGCTCTGCGGCCTTGTGGGCCGGATTGACAACGCCGTGCACACCGTCGCGGTGGAGACGGCGGAAGAACTTCAAAAAGCAGTGGAGGAATTGAAACCATGCTGAAGGAGCAAACTGCCATCGTCACCGGCGGCAGCCGCGGCATTGGCCGGGCGATCTGTCTGGAGCTGGCGCAGAAGGGCGCCGATATTGCTCTGGTCTACGCGGGGAATACCCAAGCTGCCGAGGAGACAGCTGCCGCGTGCCGTGCGCTGGGCGTGAAGGCTCAGTGCTATCAGTGCGATGTGGCCGACTTTGAAGCCGTCAAGGAGACGGTGGGAAAGATCAAGGCTGACTTTGGCGGCGTACAGATTCTTGTCAATAACGCTGGCGTCACCCGTGACGGCCTTCTTGCTGCCATGAAGCAGGCTGACTTTGACGCGGTGATTGATACCAATCTCAAAGGCGCTTTCCACTTTATCCGCCATGTGACTCCGCTGATGATGCGCGCCCGCTATGGTCGCATCGTAAACATCAGCTCCGTCTCAGGCATCATGGGCAATGCCGGTCAGACCAACTACTCCGCCTCCAAGGCAGGACTCATTGGACTGACCAAGGCCACCGCCCGGGAGCTGGCTGGGCGCAACGTCACCTGCAATGCCGTGGCTCCCGGCTTTATCGCCACGGATATGACCAAGGCCCTGGTGGAAAAAAACAGTGAAGCCATTGTGGGCTCCATTCCGCTGGGGCGCGTGGGCAATCCCGAGGATGTGGCAAAAGCCGTATCCTTCCTGGCTGGCCCCGATTCGACCTACATCACCGGCGAGGTGCTGCGGGTGGACGGCGGCATGGCCATGTAATACTTAGGAGGAAGAATATGACCGAGCGTAGAGTGGTTGTCACCGGCATGGGCTGTGTGACGCCTCTGGGCAATGATCTTGCGACATTTTGGCAAAACCTCATCGCCGGAAAAAACGGGATCGGCCCCATTACCAAATTTGACACCACCGACTTCAAAGCCAAATTGGCCGCAGAGGTTCGGGACTTTGACCCCAAGCTCTATATGGAAAAGCCGCAGATTCTCCACTCGGATCTCTACGCCCAGCTGGCCATGGCCGCCGCGGTGCAGGCCATGGAGGACAGCGGCCTTGCCGGCACTCTGCCGGGAGACCGTATTGGCGTGTATGTGGGCAGCGGTATCGGCGGCATTCAAACCTTTGAGGCTGAGCACAGCAAGCTCCTCAGTAAGGGCCCCCGCCGTGTCAGCGCCTATTTCATTCCTATGATGATCGCCAACATCGCCTCGAGCATGATAGCCATTCGCTTTGGCTGCACCGGCCCGGCCATGCCTGCTGTAACTGCCTGTGCCTCGGGCTCCAACGCCATCGGCGAGGCACTGCGGGTGGTGCGCCACGGCTATGCCGATGCCATGATCTGCGGCGGTGCTGAGGCCACCGTGACGCCTCTGGCGGCGGCCGGCTTCTGTAATATGCAGGCGCTGTCCACCTCGGAAGATCCCAATGCGGCGTCTCTTCCCTTTGATGCCCGCCGCGGCGGCTTCGTCATGGGTGAGGGATCCGGCATCCTGGTGCTGGAGGAGTATGAGCATGCCATGGCCCGCGGCGCCAAGATCTATGGCGAGATCTGCGGCTACGGCTCTACCAATGACGCTTATCATATTACCGCGCCTCATCCGGAAGGGGCCGGCGGCGCTAGAGCCATGGCGGATGCGCTGCGCGAGGCGGGCTACACCGGCGAGGAGCTGGTCTATGTCAACGCCCACGGTACCGGCACCCATCTCAACGATTCCATCGAGACCATGGCGCTCAAGAAGGCATTCGGTGCGGAAAAGGCAAAGGAGCTGCTTATCAGCTCCACCAAGTCCATGACTGGCCACATGCTGGGCGCTGCAGGCGCTGTGGAGGCCATTGCTAGTCTGATGGCTCTGAAGGAGGGCATTGTGCCCCCAACCATCAACCTCACCGAGCCTGATCCCGCTTGCGATTTGGATTATGTGCCCGTAACTGCTCGCAAAGCGCCGGTCACATTGGCCCTGTCCAATTCCTTGGGCTTTGGCGGACACAATGCCTGCCTGACTTTCCGCAAGCTGTGAGGTGGCGCGTATGTATGAACAAGAGATTAGAACCTACGCCGGCCTGATGGAGGAGCTCTGCCTCACAGGCCTTGAAGTGGAGGCCGACGGCGTCCGGTTCCGCCTGGAACGCATGGGGGCTCCGGCAGCTCCGGTGGCTGTGGTGCAGCCGACTGGGGCTCCGGCTGTTGCCGCCGTGCCTCAGCCTGCTGCTGACGGCGTGGTGGAGGTGACTTCCCCCATGGTGGGTGTGTTCTACAGTGCACCGGCGGAGAATGCTGAGCCCTTTGTTACGACGGGCTGCCACGTAAAAAAGGGCGATGTGCTGTGTATCATCGAGGCCATGAAGCTGATGAACGAAATTACCGCCGAGTGTGACGGCACCGTTGTGGAAATCGGCGCGGGGAACAACCAGGTGGTCGACTATGGTCACGTGCTGTTCCGCATCAGAAAGGACGAGCCATGAACCAGGAAGAACTGAAGAAAATCCTGCCCCACCGCGACAATATGCTTTTGGTGGATGAGTGCGAACTAGTGGACGGCGAGGCACACGGAAAGTGCCATATCCGGCCGGATCAGTGGTTCCTCCAGGGGCACTTTCCTGGCCACCCTGTGGTGCCCGGCGTGATCCTCTGCGAAATGCTGGCCCAGACATCCTGCGTCCTTCTCAAAGAGGATATCCAGCCGGGACAGCTTTCGCTCTTTACCAGCCTGGACAAAGTGCGTTTCAAAAATCCTGTCTTTCCCGGCGATACCCTGGAGACCAGAGTGCGCCTGACCCGGCAGAAAAAACCCTTCTACTTTGCAGAGGGCGAAGGCTATGTCAATGGGAAGCTCTGCGTCAAGGCGGAGTTTTCCTTTGCAATTACAGGAGTGTAAGCCGTGTTTTCTAAGATTCTCATTGCCAACCGGGGCGAGGTAGCTGTGCGCATCATCCGCAGCTGCAAGGAAATGGGCATTTCGACAGTTGCGGTCTATTCCAAGGCTGATGCTGAAGCGCTTCATGTGGCCTTGGCAGATCAGAGCTTCTGTATTGGCGCTGCCGACGCTGCCGACAGTTACCTTAACCAGGAGCGGATTTTGAGTGCTGCTCTGGTGTCGGGCGCCCAGGCTATCCATCCGGGCTATGGATTTCTGTCGGAAAATGCAGAATTTGCAGCTCGGTGTCTGCAAAATGGAATTGCATTCATCGGCCCCGACGTGGAAACCATGAACCGCCTCAGCGACAAGGAACGTATCAAGGCGCTGATGGCCGATGCTGGCCTTCCGGTAATCCCCGGCTCTGAAGTGCTTGGCAGCGTCCGCGACGCCAAGAAGGCGGCTCAAACCATTGGCTATCCGGTGATGCTCAAGGCGCGTTCCGGCGGCGGCGGCCGCGGGATTCGCCTGGTGACCTGTGAAGCCGAAATGGAGCAGAACTATAATGCTGCCGTCGCCGAAGGCAAAGCTGCTTTTGGCGATGGAGCGGTATACCTCGAAAAGTACGTCCATCCGGCCAAGCATATTGAAATGCAGATCATTGCCGACGAACAGGGCCATGTGGTTTGTCTGGGAGAGCGGGATTGTTCTGTCCAGCGTAAACACCAGAAGCTCATTGAGGAATCACCTTCGCCAGTGGTCAACACTGCCATGCGTAAGACACTGATGGAGCAGGTCACGAAGGCGATTGAGAAGGTGGGCTACTGCGGGATCGGCACGCTGGAGTTTTTGCTGGATCAGCGCACTGGACAGGCGTACTTTATGGAAATGAATGTCCGGCTTCAGGTGGAGCATCCGGTCACCGAAATGCTCACCGGGATTGATTTGGTGAAGTGGCAAATCCGTGTAGCCGCCGGTGTTCCCCTGGGCTTTGCCCAGGATGATGTGCGGCTGAGTGGCGCGGCTATGGAGTGCCGTGTCAACGCCTTGCGCCCCGGTCGCGTCTCTTTCCTTCATGTTCCTGGAGGGCCAAATGTCCGGTTTGATACCTTTATGGTCACCGGTTGCCAGATTTCGCCCTACTATGATTCCATGATCGGCAAGCTCATCGTCTGCGCCTCCACGCGGGAGGAAGCACTGCGTAAAATGCAGGCGGCTCTGTGTGAGCTGGTCATTCAGGACGTGGACAATAACATTGAAGAACAGATTGACCTCATCACCCGCAAGGAGTTTGTTGCGGGAACCTATGACCTTGATTTTGTAAAGTGAGGTGAGCCCTGTTGCAGCTTCCCCAGTTTTTGAAGCCAAAAAATGAACTGGAGGCCGGCGGTCGGCAGTCCGTTCCCGTCCATCGCGATGAGAACGAGATGACCAAGCAGTGCCCCAACTGCCGCCGCCAGGTGCCCCTGAGCCTTCTGTGGAGCCGCCATAATACCTGCACCTGTGGCTATCATTTTCGGATGAATGCTCGCCAGCGGGTGAATTTTCTCACTGACGAGGGCAGCTTCCAGGAGCTCGACCACGATCTGGTGGGCGAGGATGTGCTGGGCTTTCCAGGGTATCCTGCCAAGCTGGAAACGACGCGCAGCGCTACCGGCGAGGTGGAAGCCGTGCTGTGCGGTACGGCCCGGATCAACGGCGAGCCTTGCTGTCTGTTTGTCATGGATCCCTATTTTATGATGGGTTCCATGGGATGGGCTGTGGGCGAGAAGATTACGCGGCTGTTTGAGTATGCCACAGAGCACGGTATGAGCGTGGTCGGGTGTACTGTCTCCGGCGGCGCCAGAATGCAGGAGGGTTTGGTCTCCCTCATGCAGATGGCCAAGACCAGCGCTGCCCTGCGCCGCCATAGCGATGCTGGACTCTTCTATCTCGTTCTGCTCACAGATCCCACGACCGGCGGCGTTATGGCCTCCTTTGCCATGGATGGCGATGTGATCCTGGCAGAGCCCGGCGCAACCATTGGCTTTGCCGGCGCTCGGGTTATTGAACAGACGGTGCGCAAGAAGCTGCCGCAGGGCTTCCAAAAGGCAGAGTTTCTCCTGGAGCACGGCTTTGTGGATGCCGTGGTGGATAGAAGCGAGCAGCGCGAGACCATTTCACTGCTGCTCAATCTCCACAGAGGAGGTGGTGTGTGATGGCCGGGAAAACCAGCTACGAGCGGGTCAAGGCAGCCCGCAGCGCCGACCGACCCACAGGATTTGATTATGTAAACTATATCTTTTCTGATTTTGTGGAGCTTCACGGCGACCGCCGCTTCGGCGACGACGCGGCCATTGTCGGAGGGATTGCTAGGCTGAGTGGCAGACCTGTGACGGTCATCGCCATTGAAAAGGGTCACACGACCCGTGACCGCATGGCGCGCAATTTTGGCATGCCCCATCCTGAGGGGTATCGCAAAGCTCTGCGTCTGATGCAGCAGGCGGAAAAGTTCCACCGGCCTGTAATCTGCTTTGTAGACACTGCTGGAGCCTACTGCGGCATTGGCGCAGAGGAACGTGGCCAAGGTCAGGCCATTGCGGAGAATCTTGTGGCTATGAGTGGCCTCAAAACGCCCATTCTTTCCGTCCTCATCGGTGAGGGCGGCAGCGGTGGTGCCCTGGCACTTGCTGTGGCCGACCGGGTGTGGATGCTGGAGAACGCAGTTTATTCGGTGATTTCCCCGGAGGGGTGCGCCAGCATCCTCTGGAAGGATGCCGCACGTGCGGAAGAGGCTGCCAGCTGCCTTAAGCTTACGGCCCACGACGCGCTGGAGATGGGAATTACGGAGGAAGTGATCCCCGAGGATCAGTTGGGGACACCGGCCTTTTATGACGATCTTGCCTACAAGCTGACCCAGGCGCTGGCGTCGCTGGACGACCTCACCGTCGAGCAGCTGGTGGCAGCGCGCTATGTGCGTTTTCGCAATATCGGACAGCCTTGAAGGACGGGCGGGGGCTTTCCCTGCCCGTTTTCTTTGAAAAAGTAGGTTATTTGAGGAACGTACAATCAAAACACTCATTTTTCACAATTGTCCGCGATTCTTACAAATTATAAGTTTTTCTGTCATGGACAGTTGACAACCAGAGAATAACGGATATAATAAAGTACAAGTAAATACGGAACCGATAATGTCTGGCAGGAAAAAGCTTTTGCTTACCGAAGGAGTAACACTCTCAGGTGTCTTTGACGCGACTGTCAGAACGAGGAAACTCTGGAGAATCTCATTTTGAGTGCCGAAGGTGCAAGGCGATATGCCGAATCTCTCAGGCAAAAGGACAGAGGCTGACGCGCCCAGGGGGTGCGTTCGCTGTGAAATGGGTCTGGCAGAGTTTGCCGGGCCGTTTTTTCATGGTTTCTTCCCATCCTAAGCCGAAAGAGGTTGACAACATGTATCAAAACACCGCCCATACGATTTGCTTCGTTAAGGACTATGACCCCGAGATTTCTCAGCTCATGTTTCAGGAGCTCTATCGCCAGCGCCGCAATATTGAGCTGATTGCCTCGGAGAATATTGCCTCGCCTGCTGTGATCGCTGCCATGGGCACGATCTTGACCAATAAATATGCTGAGGGCTTGCCGGGCAATCGCTACTATGGCGGCTGTGAATACGTCGATGAAATCGAACGCATCACCATTCAGAGAACGCTGGATCTATTTGGCGCTGAGTTTGCCAATGTACAGCCGCACTCGGGTGCCCAGGCCAATCTGGCAGTCTATGCCGCTCTGCTCCAGCCAGGAGACACGCTGATCGGTATGAATCTGGCCTGCGGCGGTCATCTTACCCACGGCGCACCGGTGAATCTCTCCGGCAAGATCTATCGCTCCATTGGCTATGGCGTCAATCCGGAGACCGGGTATATCGATTATAACCATTTGGAGGATATGGTGCGGCAAAACAAGCCCAAGCTGTTGGTGGCAGGTGCCTCCGCTTATCCACGTGCCATTGACTTCAAGACCTTGGGTGAAATCGCCCATCGTCACGGAGCCCTTTTCATGGTGGATATGGCTCATATCGCAGGGCTGGTGGCCGGCGGCGCCCATATGAGCCCGGTGCCCTATGCCGATATCGTCACGACCACCACACATAAGACGCTTCGAGGCCCACGCGGCGGCTTGATTATGGGGCGGGCAGAGTTTGCAAAGAAAATCAACTCTGCAGTGTTTCCCGGTACCCAGGGCGGCCCGCTGATGCATGTTATTGCAGCAAAGGCCATCTGCCTCAAGGAGGCGGCTACGCCTGCCTTCACAGCATACGCCCATCAGATCGTTTCCAATGCCAAGGCGCTCGCAGATAGCCTTCTGGAACAGGGTATGGATCTGGTTACCGGCGGCACCGATAACCATTTGATGCTGGCAGATCTTCGAAGCCTGGGCGTGACGGGTAAGGAGCTCCAGACACGGCTGGACGAAGTGCATATCACCGTCAATAAGAATGCCATCCCGAACGATCCGCAGCGGCCCAATGTAACCAGCGGCGTTCGTATCGGCACACCGGCTGCCACGACCCGCGGTATGGTGGAAGAGGATATGAAGATCATCGGTCAGTGCATCTACCGCGCCGCAACCGATTTTGAAAAAAGCGCAGATGATATTCGCGCTCAGGTTGCTGCATTGACGGAGAAATACCCGCTCTATGAGTGAGTGTGAAAAGAGAACGCACAAATGCCGCTGTGTTTTGCAGCGGCATTTGTGCGTCGTGCAAATACAACAAGCAAAATGTACACTGGGAAATGGTGATCCTTTGTGCAAAATTTAACGCAGATTTTTATTGACAAATGCGGTCGAATTTGGTATCATAACGGAGCGCTCTGAACGAGGCGGCTTGAAAAAACGAACAGAAAAAGTTTGAAGAACCTGAAAATAGTTCTTGACAAACGAAACGCTGCGAGTTATAATGAACAAGCTCACTTGAGAGCGGCCGGCCGAAATCGCCGGGTGTACCTTGTAAATTAAACAACGTGAACACAAACAGCACCTTGGACAATTTTTAAAAGT
>CALXCW010000034.1 GCA_944386905.1 uncultured Oscillospiraceae bacterium | reverse complement strand
CTGTGGGTGTCCACCATTGGAAAGACCTGGTGCCCGATATGAGCAAGGTGATGCCGGACATGATCCCCAAGCGCATGACTCCCCAGAGCTCCGCCGCCGAGACCATGACCCTGGTACAGGAGACCTGTGTGGCTGAGGCGGTGCACGGCGTACTGTTTGTGCTCTCGGTGGGAAACTATCTTTTGTGCCCCAACTGGATGGGCTGGCTGTTGGCGGCCTTTGACGCCTTGCTGCTGAACTTGCCTTATTGGATCATCCAGCGCTACAATCGGCCCAAGCTCCTGCGGGTGGCCAAGCGGCTCAAAAAGAAGGAGGAAAATGTCGGTGCAGATTTTGATTCTCACCTGTAATACCGGCGGCGGCCACAATGCCACGGCGGCCGCTCTGCAAGAGCAGTTCCGGCGCTGCGGCCACGAATGCACGGTGCTGGACTGCCTGGAGTTTTTACCTCCGGCTAAGGCACGGCTCATCAGCGAGGGCCATGTGCTGCTCTATCGCAAGGCGCCCAAGCTCTTCGGCCTGGGGTATAAGTTTGAGGAAAACCACGTGCCGCGGTATCTGCGCCGCCAGTGTGAAGCCTGTGCCGGTGATCTGCATGATACCATCGCCCAGCTCAAGTGCGATGCAGTGATCTCGGTGCACGTATTCCCGGCCATTATGATGACGGCGGCGGTGCGGCAGTACCGGCTGTCGGTGCCGGGTTATTTCATCGCCACCGACTATACCTGCAGTCCCGGTGTTTCCTGCACGGAGCAGGAGCTCTACTTCATTCCGCACCCCAGCTTGGAGGAGGAGTTTATCCGCTGCGGCATTCCGGCAGATCGCCTGGTGCCAACCGGTATCCCGGTGCGCGAAGTCTTTTGCCATACCAGACCCCAAGCCGAAGCCCGCCGGGCCCTGGGCCTGCCTGAGACGGGGCGGGTGGTGATACTGACCTGCGGCTCCATGGGCGCTGGGCCCATGGAGGAGATCACCCGGGCCCTTGCCGCTCGGCTCACCCCGGTGGATCGGCTGGTGGTCATCTGCGGCACCAATCAGAAACTCCGGGAGCGGATTCTCAAAAATTGCGACGTGGGTCGTGGCCGTGTGCTGGGCTTTACCAACCGCATGGACGAGTATATGGATGCCGCCGACCTTATCCTTACCAAAGGCGGCGGCCTCACCACTACGGAGGTGCTCCACAAACACCTGCCCATGGTGTTGGTGAACGTCATCCCGGGGTTAGAGGAGAGAAACTTGCGCTTTATGATCTCTCGGGGCTATGCCAAGACAGCCGATACCCCGGAAGCCCTGGCGGAGCTGACCATGTCCCTGTTGGACGATCCGGAGACCCTGGCGCAGTGGCGCGAGAAGCTCTGTCAGGACTTTGCCGGCAGCGCTGCCGTGGATATCTGTCAAGAGATCTGTGAAGACCTGGGTGTACCGACCCTTTAAGCAGAGGTTGGAACCGGACACTTCCGACATACGGCAAAAGACACCCCGGCCGCGTACGACGCGGCCGGGGTGTCTGGCGCTTATTTATTCTTCTTCGTAGGGCAAGCCATTGCGGTAGCGCTCCATGATGGAGCGGAAAATGTCTGCGCTGGCTGGGGGAGTCCAGGTGATGGCGTTGGCGCCGGCTTCAATGGTGGCGGCAATGGTGGCGTCAGTGGGGCCGCCGGTGGCGATAATGGGCATGTCTGGGTAGAGACTGCGGATTTGCGCCACGATGGCCGGTGTTTCGGCGGCTGCGGAGACGTTGAAAATGCTCACGCCGGCCTCCACCCGGGATTGCAGATCGGTGTCCATGCGTACCACGGTGGAGATCAGCGGGATATCCACCGTTTCAGCCACCAGGCGCAGGTTTTCCAGGGAGGTGGGGGTGTTGGCCACCACGCCGGTCGCGCCCTGCATTTCGGCAAAGGCTGCCATGTGCGCCATGCGGTGGCCCTTGGTGAGGCCGCCGCCCACGCCCACGAACACCGGTACGTCAGCGGCGGTCAAGAGAGCCTGGGTGATCACCGGTTGGGGGGTGAAGGGGTAGACGGCAATGATGGCATCGGCATTGACATTCTTAATAATGGCCAGATCTGTGGAGAAAACCAGGGACTTAATGCGCTTTCCGAAAACCACGATGCCGGAGCAGCGGTAGATGACCTCCGGCACCTTCAGCGCCGATTTGCGGTAGGTTCCTTCGATGGGAGTGGGGATGTGCTTCATGGGGCCACGTCCTTTGCGTCATATTACACAAATTATACCATGGAGTATCGTGGAAAAGGGAAAACAGATTGTAAACTTTTCCTCTGGCCGCGGCGTCCGGACGCGATTTCTCTCTCTTGACGGGAGGGACGATGTATTGTATCATAATAAATTGAGAAACTACCGCTATTTCCAAGAAATTATGAGGTGATATTCCATGCATTGGTCGGAAAAAATCGCGCAGGAGATTGTCCGGCGCCGTCCCGACAAAGAAGAGTATGTCTGCGCCGCGGGGATCAGCCCCTCCGGAACCATTCACATCGGCAATTTCCGCGATGTGGCCACCAGCTACTTTGTGGTGAAAGCCCTGCGAAAGATGGGCAAGAAGGCCCGGCTGCTGTTCAGCTGGGACGAGTATGACCGCCTTCGGAAGATCCCCGTGGACGTGGCCAAGGTCAACGGGGATATGGAGCAATACATCGGCCGTCCTTATGTGGATGTCCCCAACCCTTTTGATGACTGCGATCAATATCCCAACTACGCCGCCCATTTTGAGCATATCTTTGAAACGGCCATGGAGCGCTTTGGCATTGAGATGGCCTATCGCCATCAGGCTGAGATGAATCGCTCGGGCAAGTATGTGGAGCTGGTACTGAAGGCCCTTTCCAAGCGGGGCGAGATCTTCGACATTCTCGATAGCTTCCGTACCCAGGAGGCTCAGCCCGGCGAGCGCGAGGCCTATTACCCCGTGGCCATCTACTGCCCCCACTGCGGCAAGGACACCACCACCATCCTCTCCTACGATGAAAACACCCACGTGGCGCACTACCGCTGCACCTGTGGTCACGAGGGGGACTTCGACTTTACCAAGGACTTCCACTGCAAGCTGGCCTGGAAGATTGACTGGCCTATGCGCTGGCTCTATGAGGGGGTGGACTTCGAACCCGGCGGGAAAGATCACGCCTCTCCCACCGGCAGCTACCAGACTTCTCGTGTGATCTCCGAGAAGATCTTCGGCTATGAGGCGCCGCTGTTCCAGGGTTATGAGTTCATCGGCATTCGCGGCACCACCGGCAAAATGTCAGGCTCCTCGGGCCTCAATCTCTCGCCTGACGCCCTCCTCAAGATCTACCAGCCTGAAGTGATCCTCTGGCTCTACTCCAAGACGGAGCCTACCCGGGCCTTTGACTTCTGCTTTGACGACGGCATTCTCAAGCAGTATTTTGAGTTTGACCGCATGCTCGATTCCTGCCGCAGCGGCAAGGCCGACGAACTCACCCAGTCCATCATGTACAACTGCAAGGTGGAGGGCCGGGAGATCCACACTGTGCCCATGAGCCTTTTGGTGCAGATGGGCTCGGTGGTGGACTTCAACGTGCCCATGCTGGAGACGGTCTTTGAGAAGATCGGCACGCCCTACAAGGAGGCCGACTTTGCCGACCGGCTGGAGCGGGCCAAGTACTGGCTGGAGCAGTGCGCCCCTGACCAGGTCAACCGCCTGCGCACGACCCGCAACTGGGCGCTCTATGAGACCCTGGACGAACAGGCCCGCCAAGAGATCGCCGACCTCTTCGCCTATCTCTCCACCGACGGCTATACCCTCGACGAGCTCAACACTGCCATCTATGCCATCCCGGCCAAAGTGCGCGGGTTGGAGCCGGGCACCAAGGAGCTCAAGGCTGCCCAGAGTGTATTCTTCCAGAATGTCTACCAGCTGCTCATCGACAAGACCCGCGGCCCGCGGCTCTATCTCTTCCTCTACGCCATTGAGAAGGCCAGATATCTCAAACTTCTGGATTTCTCCACCCCCAAGACTGCCGAGGAGGAGGCTCCGGCTGTTGTGGAGGAGCCGGAGGAGGTACAGACGCCGGAGAAGGTCTACGGCGAGCCTGACCCGGTGGAGCCCGTGAAGCCTGAGATCGACATCGACCACTTCCTCACCATGGATCTTCGCGTGTGCAAGATTGTCAAGTGCCAGGAGATCCGCAAGAGCCAGAACTGCCTCAAGCTCACCCTAGACGACGGCGTGGGCGAGCGGGTGATCGTCTCGTCCATCAAGCACGACTATAAGATTGAGGAGTTGGTGGGCCGGAAGATCATCGTGGTGGCCAACTTGAAGCCCACCCGCATCACCGGCGTCACCTCCAATGGCATGCTCCTGGCGGGCACCAACAACGCCTGTGGCTGCAAGGTGATCTTTGTGGATGACGCGATCCCCTGCGGTACTCAGATCAAGTAAAAACACCGCCTGAAAAGGAGGAATCCCATGAGTCTCACCGAAGCGATTGAGCAATACAAGCGTGCCCTCAAGCAGGGCCAGAAGGACTACCGCGCCGATGTGCTCCGGGGCCGCTATCCCTATCCCCAGGTGCTTGATGAAGTCCTGGTGGAGTCCATGTGCGCCGGGCGGGTGGAACTGGGCCTCGTCGAGGTGCCTCTGGAGCAGATCGTGGGCACCAAGAGCGCCGGAAGAAAATCTGCCTTTTCCTCCAGTTTTATGCCGCTGCTCCCTCTGGAGACGGAATTCTCCAACAAATGGATTCGGCTCTGCCAGGCTCACTTAGGGGATGAGGGCATCCGTGAGCCCATTAAGTGCTACGAATATATGGGCCGGTTTTACGTCGAGGAGGGCAACAAGCGCGTCAGTGTACTCAAGAGCTACGGCGCCGGCACCATCCCTGGCCAAGTCACCCGGCTGCTGCCGGCTGAGAGTCAGGATCTGGCGGTGCAGCTCTATTATGAATTTGTCAAGTTCTATCAGCTCTCGGGTCTTTATCAGGTGCAGTTCCAGCAGCTGGGGAGCTTTGCCAAGCTCCAGGCAGCTCTGGGCTTTGAGGCGGGGCACATCTGGACGCCGGAGGAGCGGCAGAGCTTCCTCTCGCGCTTCACGCGCTTTCGTGAAGCCTTTATCAAGCAGGGCGGCAAGAACCTGGCCGTAACGCCGGCGGGGGCGCTGCTGGTGTGGCTGCGGGTCAACACCTATGACGATCTCAAGGAGATGACAGCCTCAGCGCTTGCCAAGAGTGTGGCTGCCGTCTGGCCGGATGTGAAGCTCCTGGCCCAGGGCGCCCCGGTGTCCATCAGCACCGAGCCCCCCGCGCCGGAGAAGGGAGGCATCCTCGCCAAGATTCTGGATACCAAACCGACCCATCTCCAAGTGGTCTTTGTCCACACGTCCAATCCCGCGGAGAGCGTCTGGACGCATGCCCACGATGCCGGACGGCAGTATCTGGAGAAAGCCTTGGGGGAGCGCGTGCATGTCAAAACGTATTTTAACGTCCGCTCTGCCCAGGAGGCCGACCGGGTAATGGAGGAGGCGGCCGAAAACGGTGCCGACCTCATCGTGGCGACAGCGCCGCCCCTGATTGGGGCTTGCCGGAAGATTGTGGCCAAAAATCCGGGGCTCAAGGTGCTCAACTGTTCGCTGGATATGCCCTATGCCGGACTTCGCACCTACTATAGCCGGATGTACGAGAGCAAATTCATCACCGGCGCCATCGCCGGCGCCATGGCGCGCGAGGAAATCATCGGCTACGTGGCAAACTATCCCATCTTTGGCGTTCCGGCAGGCATCAATGCCTTCGCGCTGGGAGCCCAGATGGTGAACCCCCACGCCAAGCTTCTGCTCCACTGGTCATGCACCGCAGGCAATCCTGCCGACAGCTTCCACCAGCGGGGGGTCACGGTGATCTCCAACCGTGAGAGCCCCTCGCCGGATCTCGCCGCCGCAGGCTGGGGCTGGGGCCTGATCCAGTTTACCGCCGAGGGCCGGGAGGTGCCTCTGGCCGCACCCTGCTGGAACTGGGGGCCCTTCTATGAAAAGGTCATCGACGGTATCTTTAAGGGCAACTGGGAAAGCGGAAAAGAGCAGGCCAAAGCCATCAACTATTGGTGGGGCATGGACAGCGGTGTGATCGACGTCCAACTGAGCCAGGAGCTCCCCGAGGGAGTCAAGCGCATGGCCCTGCTGCTGAAAAATGCCATCATCTCCCGCCAGTTCGACCCCTTTGGCTGTCGGATTTACGATCAGGAGGGCAACCTCCGATGTGACGGCCAGACACCACTCACCCCGGAAGAGATTGTCCGCATGGATTGGCTGTGCCTGGGCGTGGAGGGCTTCATTCCGGAGTTTGACGCCCTTTTGCCCATGTCGCGGAGCATTGTGCGGCTGCTGGGCCTCTATCGCGATAAGATCCCGCCGGAGTCCGAGGGGGTCTTGTTGTGAAGATTCTGGTGGTGGCAGATGAAGAGTGCAAGTATTTCTGGGATTTCTACCAGTCGGGGCGGCTGGATGGCTACGACCTGATTCTCTCTTGCGGCGATTTAAAAGCGGAATATCTCACCTTTCTTGTGACCATGAGCCACGCCCCGGTGCTCTATGTCCATGGCAACCACGACGGAGACTATGAACGACGGCCGCCGGAGGGCTGCGTGTGCGTGGAGGATCGAATTCTCAACATGGGCGGCCTGAAAATACTTGGCTTGGGGGGGAGCCCGCTCTACAGCGGCGGGCCCCACCAGTATACCGAGCGGCAGATGCGGCGGCGGATCAACCGTCTGCGCTTCAAGCTGCATATGACCGGCGGCGTGGACATTGTTCTGACCCACGCGCCGGTGCGGGGCTACGGCGATGGCGACGATCTGGCCCACATGGGCTTTGAGGCGTTTTTGCCTCTGCTGGATAAGTACAAGCCCCGTTATCTCATCCATGGCCACGTACATATGTCCTATGGCGCCGATCTCCCCCGTATTTACCAATACGGGGAGACCACCATTCTCAACGGCTGCGAGCGCTATGTGCTGGATCTGCCCGAGTACGAAGCCTCCGGCTTCCTGATGCCCAGCCGCTGGTGAAAGGCTGGAGAAGCCTGCCGCTCCCGTCTGCGCGGGAGCGGCGGAGTCCTTTACAGCAGTAGGGGAATGTGTTATAATTTTTCAAAACTTGAAGGGAGTTGGCCCTATCTTGGAGCGAAATGTGCTGGAATATCTGGAAGCCACCGCGGCCCGGGTGCCGGAAAAGATCGCCTTTACCGACGAGGAGACGACGCTTTCCTTTGGCCGGCTGCTGTCCCAGGCGCAGAGCTTGGGAACTTTTCTGGCCAGACGCGTGGGCGCGGTGAACGTGCCGGTGGCGGTGCTCATCGACCGCACGGCTTCAAGCGTTACGGCCATGCAGGGGATTCTCTTTGCAGGCTGCTGCTATGTGCCCATCGACAATAAAATGCCTGAGCTCCGGGCCAGAAAGATTCTCGAGCAGGTGCGGCCCCGAGCACTGGTCTATGCGGCCCGGGACGAAGCCCTGGCCAGCGCGCTCTCCGACTGCTGCCCCCTTTGCGCCTTGGAGGAGAGCGTGGCCGAGACGCCTGATCTGGCGCTGCTCCATGCCTGCCGCCGTCGGGTGCTGGATATTGACCCGGTGTATATCCTCTTCACCTCCGGCTCCACCGGCGCGCCTAAGGGCATTGTGATCTCCCACCGCAGTGTGATTGACTTTACCGAGTGGATGACGGCGTTCTGCGGCTACACCGGCGAGGACGTCTTTGGCAACCAGGCGCCCTTTTACTTTGACCTCTCGGTGAAGGATCTCTATCAGACGCTGAAGCTGGGTGCCACGTGCCATATCTACCCCAGAAAATTCTTCACCTTCCCGCTGCTCCTGCTGCGGGCCATGGACGAGCAGGGCGTTACGGCCATCAACTGGGCTACTTCTGCCTTCCATCTGGTGGCGGCCTCCGGCGCGCTGACGAAGTGCCCGCCCCGGGGGCTGCGCAAGGCCGCGTTGGGCGGCGAGGCCCTCCAGGCTCGCCATGTGAATGCCTGGCTCAGAGCGGTGGAAGGGCTCCATGTCATCAATCTCTACGGCCCCACCGAGGTCACCGTGGATTGCACGGGCTATCACTTGGATCGCCCCTTTGCCGACAACGAGGCCATTCCCCTGGGAACGGCCTGCGAGAACAAGGAAATTTTGCTCCTGGATGAGCAGCTGCGTCCCGTCGCACCGGGTGAGCCGGGGGAAATCTGCGTCCGTGGCTGCGGCCTGGCCCGCGGCTATTTCGGCGATTGGGACAAGACCCGGGCCGCCTTTGTTCAAAATCCCCTCCAGCCGGACTATCCGGATCTTCTCTACCGCACCGGCGACCTGGCCGTGATGCGCGATGGCCTTTTGTACTTCCTCTCCCGGCGGGACGGGCAGATCAAGCACATGGGCTACCGCATTGAGCTGGGCGAGATTGAGGTGGCCCTCCACGGCGTAGAGGGCATCGAGGCGGCGGTGTGCCTGTATGACGGCACACGGGATCGGATTCTATGCATCTATGCCGGAACACCCGACAGCGATGCCTTGGCCAAGGCCATGCGCCGGGCCGTGCCCAAATATATGCTGCCCAATGTCTACCACCGGCTGGAGCGCCTGCCCTACAACGCCAATGGCAAGGTGGATCGGGTGCGGCTGAAGGAGACGTATCTCGATGGAGCGAATTGACGACTATGCCGTCCTCGCGCCGCTTCTCTCCCAGCAGCTGCGTCGGGGCGTGTACACCAACCATTTTATGGCGCCCCAGGATTACCCAGCGGCTCTGGCGGAGGGCCTGGCGGTGGAAGTCTTTGACGGCGGGCTGTGGATCAGCCGAGACCGGGGCGACCATGTACTCTTGACCTTTTACCTCCAGCAGGGCGCTGCGCTTCCCATGCCCCATTGCGCCAAGCGGGCCGTCACCGAGGTGGTTTGGCGGGAAGGACGGGAGGCTGAGGCCCGGGAGGCTTTGACTCAGCTGGAAGAGCTGGGCTGGCAGCGGCTTTTTGAACGGTGCCGGCGTTTGCGCCCGGCTGCACCGTCGGAAGGCGTTGGCTGGGAGAGCACTGCGCCGCCTGAGGCGGTGCTGGACTTTCTCGGCGAGCACTTTGATCCGCTCACCGGGTGTCTGCCTTCCCTGGAACGCCTGCGCCAGCAGTGCCGCGCCGGGGAAGTAGTAACCCTTGGGGAAGGGGAGCAGCTCTGGGGCGTGCTCCACTTTCAGCCGGGCAGGACGGGCAGCGAGATCCGCCACCTGGCTGTGGCGGCATCCCACCGTGGCCGTGGCGTGGCTACGGCGCTGCTGGAGGAATATCTCCGCCGCACCGGCGGCGCCAAGAGCCTGGTGTGGGCAAGAGCGGGCAATGCCCCTGCCGAAGCATTTTACGAAAGCCGCGGATACCGGCGGGACGGATGGCGCTCTGCCGTTCTCACCGTCGATGGAAAGGATGAAACAAACCTATGAGAGAAACCGTGATTGCAATTCTGTCCGAGATCTGCCCCGGCGTGGATTTTGACAAGGAGACGGCCCTGATCGACGACGGCCTGGTGGATTCCCTGGATATCGTCACCATCGTCACCGAGCTCATGTCCACCTTTGACGTGGAGATCACTGTGGACGATCTTCAGCCGGAGAACTTCAACTCCGTGGACGCCATCGTGGCCCTGATTGAGGCCGCCCGGAACAGCTGACCATGGCCTTTACCTCCATGACCTTTCTGGCCCTGGTGGCCGGAACGGTGCTGCTTTACTACCTGCTGCCCCGCCGGGGGCAGTGGGTTTTGCTGCTGGTCGCCAGCATGGCCTTCTATGTGGCGGGCGGCGGCAAGACGCTCGTTTGGCTCTTGGCGGTGGCCGGCGTCACCTGGGGCTGCGGCCTGGGGCTCCAAAAGCTCAACGACAAGCGCAAGACTGTGGACAAAGCCCTTCAAAAGCCCATCAAGGCCGCGAAAAAGCGGGTGGTGGCGCTGGGCGCGCTTTTGTGCTTCGGCCTGCTCTATGCCATGAAGTATTGGAACTTCACCCTGGAGCTGCTCCCCACTGCCGTGGGTACGCGGCTGCCCCGGTGGGATTTCCTCATGCCCCTGGGCCTCTCCTTCTTCACCTTCCAGTCCTTCGGCTATGTGGTGGACGTCTACCGGGGGAAGGTGCAGGCCCAGCGCAATCCGGCCAAGTATCTGCTCTTTGTCTCCTTTTTCCCCCAGATGGTGCAGGGCCCCATCGGCCGGTATGATGCCCTGGCGCCCCAGCTGCTTGCGCCCAAGTCGCTGGACTGGGAAAACCTGCGCCGGGGAATCCAGCTGGCCATGTGGGGCTATTTCAAGAAAATGGTCATTGCCGATCGAGCCGCCGTGGTGGTGGACGCGGTGCTGGTGGATCAGTGCCCCTACGGCGGTGCGGTGATTGCTGCGGCGGTGGGGCTTTACTGCGTGCAGCTCTACTGCGACTTTTCCGGCGGTATCGACATCGCCCGGGGTGTGGCGGAGCTGCTGGGCATCGAGATGGCCGAGAACTTCCGGCGGCCTCTCTTTGCCACGTCCCTGGCCGACTATTGGCGGCGCTGGCATATTTCTCTGGGCCAGTGGATGCGGGACTATCTCTTCTATCCCATGTCCCTCTCCAAGCCCTTTGCCCGGCTGGGCAAGTGGGCCAGAGGCCACATCGGCGGTATGGCGGGCAAGATCTTCGCCACGTCCCTGGCCACCTTTATTATCTATCTGGTCATCGGCGTGTGGCACGGCTCGAGCTTGAAGTACATCGTCTACGGCCTGTGGAACGGCACCATCATCACCGCATCCCTCTTGCTGGAGCGGCGCTTTCAAGCATGGCGGACGTCCCTGGGCATTCATCCCGAGAGCCGCGGGTGGCATGGGGTGCAGATCGTGCGCACCTGTTTTTTGGTGTTCCTGGGCCGGTATCTCACCCGGGCGCCCAGGCTTCTGACGGCGCTGGCGCTGCTCAAGACCACCTTTACCCGTCCTGTCCTCTCTCAGCTGTGGGATGGAACGCTTTTGTCCCTCGGCCTTGCGGCCAGTGACTTCCTGATCATTGCCCTGGGTGTGGCAGTGGTGGTCGGCGTGGAGCTTTACCAGGAGCGAGGCGGTCATGTCCGCGAGGCCCTGGCTGCCAAGCGGCCGGTGGTGCAGTGGCTGGCCATTGCCGTGCCGCTGGTGATTCTGGTGGCCTTCGGGGTGTTTCGCAGCGGCTATATCTCCTCTGCCTTCATCTACGGGCAGTTTTAGCGACGAGCGGAAGGAGGCAATGCTTTGAAAGCAAAAACCTGGGTGGCGCTTTTCTGTGCCACGGCCGCCGCGCTGGTGCTGCTGCTGGCGGCGTTCAATTATCTCACCGATCCCTTCGGCGCCTTTGGAGATCCCCTCTTCCAGTGGTTTTCCTACGATGAGACCAACAATCCTCGCGTGGCCAAGACCACCTGGCTGGAAGAGCACGCAGACGACTACGATTCTTACATCATCGGCTGTTCCTCCACCAGCTCCTTTCCCATCGAGGCGTTCAACGAGCTTTACGACGCGAAGTTCTACAATCTCATTATGTACGACGCCGACATGCTCGACTGTGAGAAGATCGTGCGCTATCTCCTGGACAACGTGGAGGTCAAGCATATCATTCTCAATGTCTACCTGGACAATGGCATGACCTATGATGAGGAATCCAACCGCTTGACGAAGAACCTCCACTACCTGGTGGATCCCGACATCTCGGCGCTGTCGCACTACAGCCGCTATCTCCTGGCGGATTTCCGCTACGGCCTGGCAAAGATTGACGCATATTTCAACGATACGCTTCTGCCCCAGGATTTCGACGTCTTTGACGAGGTTACCGGCACCTACGACAAGCGGGTGCGGGACGCCGAGCCCATCGGGAGTATCGAGGACTATCTTGAGGCCTACCCGGTCTTTGCCGACTACCCCGACAAGGGGCCTCTCTCCCTGGGCCAGACCGAGGCGTGCATGGAGAGCGTGGCGGCCATCCGGGATCTGTGCCAGGCGGCCGGCGTGGAGCTCACGGTGGTGGCCGGGCCGGTGTACCGCGACTACTTCGACAACTTCCAGCGGGAGGACGTGGTGGCCTTCTACGACGCCCTGGCCCAGGTGACGCCCTTTTGGGACTTCTCCTGCTCCAGCGTCAGCTGTGAGATGCGCTACTTCTACGATGCGACCCATTTCCGCAACTGTGTGGGCTGGATGATGGCCGCCCGCATGGGCGGCGACAGCGACATCTATGTGCCGGAGGACTTCGGCGCCTACGTCACGGCAGATACGGCGGCAGAGCATGTCTCCCAGGGGCTGGACGTCCAGGCGCTGGAGAGCGCCGCCATCGAGGCGCAGGTACCTATTTTGATGTACCACAACCTGGTGGAGGAGGCCGTGGAGGAGACGGATCTCACCGCCGCACAGTTCGAGGCCCAGATTGCGGCCCTGGCCCAGGCGGGCTACACGGCCATTTCCTTTGAAGAGCTCAAGGCCTTCGTCTACGAAGGCGCCCCGCTGCCGGACAAGCCGGTGATGATCACCTTTGACGACGGCTATCTCAGCAATTATACCTTGGCCTACCCCATCTTGGAGCAGTATCAGATGAAGGCGACCATCTTTGCCATCGGCGTCTCGGTGGGCAAAGACACCTACAAGGATACCGACTATGAGATGAACCCCCATTTTTCCTACGAGCAGGCGGCGGAAATGGTGGCCTCGGGGCTTATTTCGGTGCAGAGCCACACCTACGATATGCACCAGTGGCCACCCTTCGAGACGGGAGAGGGGCCCTTCCGAGAGACCATGGCGCAGCTTCCCGGCGAAGAGGAAGGGGCCTACGTCAAGGCTGTGCAAGAGGATCTCACCCGCAGCCGGACACTTTTGGAGGAGGCCACCGGCGAGTGCGTGGATGTGCTGGCCTATCCCTCAGGGGTCTACTCCACGCTGACCCAGTGGGCCGCGGAGGAGAGCGGAATCCGCGTGACCCTGACCACCAATCCGGGGATCAACACCGTGGTGCGGGGCCTCCCCCAGAGCCTCACGGCCATGAAGCGCTTCGCCATCGACGGCGCGGATACCCCGGAAGCCGTGCTGGCGATGATCGAAGGAATAGAAGAATAACAAAGGCGCTGTCTCCGCTTGAGACAGCGCCTCAGGCTGTCGAGAAACCCCAGTTTTGCTCAGGCAAAACTGGGGTTTTTACGTAAATAATTGGAAATGAGCAATTCA
>CALXCW010000033.1 GCA_944386905.1 uncultured Oscillospiraceae bacterium | reverse complement strand
ATTCCCGCGCCGTCGCGCCGGGAGGATGCCCGGGCGGCCTTTGTCCGGCAGTGGCTGGAGGCGGCCGGGGGAAATCCGGTGATCGACGAGGCAAAGAACGTGATCTGTCCCTTGGAGGAGGATCAGACCGGGGAGGTGGTGGTCTTTATGGCCCACACCGACACGGTATTCCCCGATTTAGAGCCCCTGCCCTTCCGGGAGGACGGGGAGAAATTCTACTGCCCCGGCGTCTGCGATGACACGGCAAACTTGGCGGTGCTCCTGATCTGCGCCCGGTATTTCCTCCAGAACCGGCCCCAAACGTCGCCCAAGCTGGTCTTTGTGGCCAATTCCTGCGAGGAAGGGCTGGGCAATTTGGCAGGCAGTCGGGCAGTGGTGGAGCGCTACCGCGGGCGGCTCCAGGCCCTCATCACGTTGGACGGCGTGGAGCTTCCGGCGGTGGTGCGCCGGGCCGTAGGCTCGAGCCGCTATCGGGTCATCGTGCGCACCCAGGGCGGCCACTCCTTCAATGACTTCGGGCGCCCCAGCGCCATCCACGGCCTGGCCCGTCTGATCGACGCCCTCAGCGCCCAGCCGCTGCCTCAGGAAGCGGACAGCAAGACCACCTACAATGTGGGACTGATCTCCGGCGGCACGTCGGTGAACACCATCGCCCAGGAGGCGTGGATGCTTTACGAGTACCGCTCGGATCACCCCGACTGCCTTGCCGCCATGGGGCGCCAGTTTGATGAGCTGGTGGAGGCGGCTCGCCGCGACGGTTTGGACGTGACCGTGGAAACCGTGGGGGAGCGGCCCTGCGGCATTGCCGTGGACAAAGACGCTGACCGACGACTCATGGCGCGGGTAGAGGCCGCCATGGAGACGGTGTTGGGCTGTAAGCCGTGCCTTCGCTCCGGCTCTACCGACGCCAACATCCCCTTGAGCCTGGGGATCCCCGCTGTATGCGTCAGCGCCTGCACCGGCAGCGGCTGCCACACCCGTGAGGAGCAGCTGGAGCTTGCCAGCCTGATGGCGGGCAGCCGGTTGTGCATGGCGCTGCTGGCCAGCTATTGTGTCTGAGCCGGGCTCTCGCCGTCGGCATCGGTCAGGGTGGGGATGAACTGCCGCGCCACCCGGCCCTCGCCCCGGCGCTTGATATAGAAGTAGCCGATGACCGAAAAAACAACCGCCCCCAGGAAGTTCACGAACAGATCCTCCATGGTATCGTAGAGTCCGATATCCAGGTAGCCGCCCAGCCCCAGGGACGTGCCATTGATTGCAACGTCCTTAATTTGGGTCACCGGGACGGCGATATTTTGCATGGTGGGATCCAGAGCTGTGGAGTAAAAGGCGGTGATGACCGTATCTTTTTGCATGTCCATGTGCAGCAGCCGATCCATGGCGAACTCCCAGAACTCCCACAATACGCCCACGGTCATGGAGAAGCAGAAGGCCGCCACGGCGCAGTAGATAGGAGAGAGATTGAACTTGATGCGGCCATCGCGGTTGAGTATATCGATCATGGAGAAGCCGATGGCCGCTGTCAGGAAGCCGCAGGTGGTGTGGAGCATGGTGTCCCAGTAGGGATAGGTGATATAGTAGCTTTGAAGCTCGCCGAGGATTTCCGCGGCGAAAATAAAGAGCAGGATGATGACCTCCAGGGTGTTGGGCAGGTCGATGTGCAGCCGACGCTCGATCAGTGCAGGCAGCACGAAGAGCACCAGGGCCAGGAGGCAGGTGAAGGCGCTCTCATAGTTGCCGCGGATGATATGATAGATCAGCAGACCGCCCACGACAATTCGCAGCGCCAGGTAGAGCACCAGCACCGCTTTGGAGCGCCGGGCAGCAAATTCCGACGCCCCTTTTTTCAGTCGGCTCATTTTGTCTCCTCCCTTTCCTGTGTTTCGTTGTTACGCCGGGCGACATAGGCCCGCAGCTCCTCCAAACGCCGGTGATGGCGCTCTTCGCGCAGGTGAGGGAACGCCGTCACCCAGCGGCGGTAGGTGCGGTTTTTGCCCACCTGTTTGCGATAGAGGGCGATTTTTTCCTCCAACTCCCGGCGCAGCGCCTCGTTTTTGGCGTTGCGCTCTTCTTTTCTGACCAAAAACTCCTCTTTTTTCTCTTCCAGTTCCAGCTTGCTTACGCGGCTGTAGAGGCCTTCGCCGATGCCGTCGGAGATGGCGCGCAGGAGCTTTTCCATGTCCTCCACGGCTCTGATCTGCCGCGGCAGCTTCAGCGCGGCAATCATGGTGAGCACCAGGTCGGTGAGAAACAGTGCCGCGAAAAGCCCCAGCAGCACCCAGCCCAGGGTGTGGGGGATCAGCGTCACCAGCCCCATGAGCACAGGGTGGAAAACCCGCACCACCAAGAGGCAGGCAAATCCCCAGACCAGAGAGAAGGCCAGGCAGATGTGGCCGCAGAGGTTAAAGGGCATGTTGGAGTAGTCCCACAACCGCTGATGGAGCAGCCGTTCCGAGATCCAGCCCATGGCAAACTCCAGCGCCGAAGTGATGACCACCGAGCCGAAATAGAGCACCAGAAGATTTCCCTCCAGGGGTGTCAGCAGCCACAGCACCAGGGCGACGCCCAGGCCGTAGATGGGGCAAACCGGGCCGAAGAGAAAGCCGCGGTTGACAAATTTGCCGGTTTTCACGGCGGCGAACACCACCTCGCTGCACCAGCCGAGGAAGGCATAGAGGAAGAAGATCCACAGCCAGGGATACAGATGCGCCATACTCACACCTCCCGGAAGTCATCCACGTCGATGACGGTGCCGTTGCGATGGCTGCGGGTGTTGACGGCGCAGGCCGTGGCGGTGAGATCTTCAATGCCGCCGGCAATGATGGCCAGGCCCATCAGACGGATACCCAGCAGCGCCGTCTGATAGGGGAGAATCAGCACCAGAGCGCCCACCACGATGGCTGCGGCGGAGGCCAGGAGCATCCACGGCCAGCTGGTGATGCCGAAGCGCCGGGCCTCGAAGGCCGTCTGGAGCTTAAAGACACCGCCCACCACGGTGTAGATTCCTACGATCACCGGCAGGAAGGACAGCACCATGCGGGAGAAGCAAATGAGGATCAGACCCAAAATCAGGCAGAGAATACCCAGGGCCAGGTCAAATTGAAAGGCCAAGCGGTAGGGATCCTTGGTGAAATAGCCGATGAGCTTCACCGCCGCCCAGGCCAGGCACAGGCCGCCCAACAGGTAGCAGATGATGCGCGAAGAGAGAGCCGGGAAGATCAACAGAGCCAGTCCCAGCAGCAGCGACAGTATGGAAAAGAGCAGGTATGTTCCCTTGATCCGGCGGAGACGATGAAAGGGAGTGTGCATGGTGATTCCTCCTTGCAAAATGGTTGGCTTCTGTCTCCATGATACCCAGGGAAGGGGGAAAATACCATGGTCAAAAAAACCGAACTGCCCAGGATTTGGGCAGTTCGGGGAAAGTGTGCAAAAATGGGACAGTTTGCCCTAAGAATCCAAAGCGGGCAGGCGGATAGCCTCATCCATCAGGGGGCGTACTGCGGCCAGCCGGGCCAGGAACACCTCCGGGGGCTCCTTGGCGCCCTGTTCCAACCAGGCGGCGAAGAGGCCCCAGTAGCCGCCGGTGAAAAACACCGTCAGTGTTTCCAGCCGGGCGGGGGCGAGGTGCGGCGCCCGCTGGAGCAGAGCCTGGCGCACCCCGGCCTCCGTGGCCTGGCGCAGCCGCCCGCGCAGGATCTCCCGGCTCTGAGAGCCGTCGATGTGGGCGAATACCCGCCGGTGCTCCGCCACCAGCGTTAAAAGTCGGCTTAAAGGTTCGCCGGACTGAGCCGACTTGGCAAATTCCGTCTCCAGGGTATCTACCAGCAGCGAGGGGATGTCCTCATAGTGGTAGTAAAAGGTGTTGCGGCTGATGCCGCAGGCATCGACGATCCCCTTGACGGTAATTTTGTCCAGAGACATGGTTTCCAAGAGCGACAGCAGTGTCTGCTGCAGCGCCCGCCGGGTGAAAGACGCCATGGCCTCACCTCCTATCCAACAGTATACCGAACTGCGGCCTCCATTGCAAGACCATGCAAAATATACAGCCGGTTTTTTCAGAAATTCTCGGCTGTGTCGGCATTGAAACGGAATATTATACAAATTTTCTCCGTATTCTGGCGATGTGTATACAAAGAGACGGAAAACATCCGGCATGTTTGTGCAAGATTGATGTTGCATATTTTTGCATCGTGATGTAATATATATTCACAAACAAACGAACACACCACCAAGGCATATGGAGGTTTTATCATGGAAAAGAAGGATATCAAGAAAATCGTGCTGGCTTACTCCGGCGGCCTGGATACGTCCATCATCATTCCCTGGCTCAAGGAGAACTATAATAATCCCGAGATCATCGCCGTGTCCGGCAACGTCGGCCAGGCCGACGAGCTGGAGGGCCTGGAGGAAAAGGCCATCAAGACCGGCGCCAGCAAGTGCATTGTGGCCGATCTCACCGAGGAGTACGTCAATGACTTCATCATCCCCTGCATGAAGGCCGGCGCGGTGTATGAAGAGTATCTGCTGGGCACCTCTCACGCCCGGCCCTGCATCGCCAAGAAGCTGGTGGAGATTGCCCTGGAAGAAGGCGCCGACGCCATTGCCCATGGCTGCACCGGCAAGGGCAACGACCAGGTGCGCTTCGAGCTGGCCGTGAAGGCCCTGGCGCCCACCATGAAGATCATCGCTCCCTGGAGAGAGTGGTCAATCAAGTCCCGGGAAGAGGAAATCGACTATGCCGAGGCCCACAATGTGCCGCTGAAGATCAGCCGGGAGACCAACTACTCCAAGGATAAGAACATGTGGCACCTGAGCCACGAGGGCCTGGATCTGGAGGACACCGGCAACGAGCCCCAGTACGACAAGCCCGGCTTCCTGGAGATGAGCGTGAGCCCCATGCAGGCGCCCGACGCCCCCACCTACATCACCCTGGAATTTGAAAAGGGCGTGCCCGTGGCCCTCAACGACGAAAAGATGTCCGCCAAGGATATCATCCTGGCGCTGAACAAGCTGGGCGGTGAGAACGGCATCGGCCTTCTGGACATTGTGGAAAACCGCTTGGTCGGCATGAAGTGCAGAGGCGTCTATGAGACCCCCGGCGGCACCATTCTCTACAAGGCGCACCAGTATTTGGAGTCCCTGTGCCTGGACAAGATGACCGCCCACGAGAAGGAAAAGCTGGCCATCACCTTTGCCGAGCTGGTCTACAACGGCCTGTGGTTCAGCCCCCTGCGGAAGGCCCTCAGCGCCTTTGTGGACTCCACCCAGGAGAAGGTCACCGGCAAGGTGAAGCTCAAGCTCTACAAGGGCAACATCATCAAGGCCGGCGCCTGGAGCCCCAACACGCTCTACTCTGAGAAGATCTGCACCTTCGGCGAGAGCGACTACAACCAGGCCGACGCCACCGGCTTTATCAACCTCTTCGGTCTGCCGACCCAGGTGCAGGCCATGGCCGAGCAGGGTCTGCTGTAAGAGATATCCCAACCGGCAGGGAGCCTCCCTCCCTGCCGGGTTTTGGCATTTGAGGCCGAAAAGCCTCCCCTTGGTGACCGAGGGGAGGTGGCACGCGCAGCGTGACGGAGGGGATCAGAGCTTGCCCCAATCGCAGGCTTACAACCCCTCGGTCAGGCCTGCGGCCGGAAGGCGCCCCTTGCACAGGGAAGCCTTGGGACGGTGCAAACCGTCGGCGCATATCCTTCGACTTTCATTCTTCCGTGAGGTGATTCTATGAAACTCTGGTCTGGGCGGTTTCAAAAGGAAACCGATGCCCTTGTCAACGACTTCAACTCCTCCATCTCCTTCGATCAGCGGATGTACCAAGAGGACATCACCGGTTCTCTGGCCCACGCGAAGATGCTGGGCGACACCGGCGTCATTGAGAAGGCCGACGCCGAAGCCATCGCCGCGGGGCTCAAGGGGCTGCTGGCCGACATCGAGGCGGGAAAGATTCAATTCACTGCCGACAACGAGGACATCCACATGAATCTCGAGGCGCTGCTCACCGCGCGCATCGGCGACGCGGGCAAGCGCCTGCACACCGCCCGCAGCCGCAACGACCAGGTGGCGGTGGATCTGCGACTGTATCTGCGCCGGGAGATGGGCGAAATTCGCGCCATGCTCCTCTCTCTGTTGGAGGTGCTCTCCCGCCTGGCGGCCCAGCATCAGCACACCATCATGCCCGGCTATACCCATCTCCAGCGGGCCCAGCCCATCACCTTCGCCCAGCATCTGCTGGCCTATGCATCCATGTTCTCCCGGGATGTGACGCGGCTGGAGGACTGCCGGGCCAGGATGAACCTCTGCCCCCTTGGTTCCGGCGCCCTGGCCGGAACGACCTATCCCATCGACCGCTTTGAGACGGCGCAGCTGCTGGGCTTTGACGGCCCCATGGCCAACAGCCTCGACGGTGTCAGCGACCGCGACTATGTCATCGAGCTTCTCTCGGCCCTCTCTATGGTGATGATGCACCTTTCTCGCTTTTCCGAGGAAATCATTCTCTGGTGCAGCTGGGAGTTCAAGTTCATCGAGCTGGACGATGCCTACTCCACCGGTTCGTCCATCATGCCCCAGAAGAAGAACCCCGACGTGGCTGAGCTGGTGCGGGGTAAGACCGGACGGGTGTACGGCAGCCTTATGAGCCTCTTGACCACCATGAAGTCCCTGCCCCTGGCCTACAACAAGGACATGCAGGAGGACAAGGAGCCGGTCTTTGACGCCGTGGACACGGTCAAGCAGTGCCTGCCGGTGTTCACCGCCATGCTGGACACCATGAAGGTGCTCCCGGAGAACATGATCTCGGCGGCCAAAAAGGGCTTTATCAACGCCACCGACTGCGCCGACTACCTCACAAAGAAGGGCGTACCCTTCCGCGATGCCTACAAGGCCGTGGGACAGCTGGTCTACGCCTGCACCGCCGCCGGAAAGACCCTGGAAGAGCTCACCCTTCCGGAGCTGCAGGCGGCCCACCCCCTCTTCGACGCCGACGTCTACGAGGCCATCGACCTCAAGACCTGCGTGGGGCAGCGCAACAGCTACGGCGGCCCCAGCGTAGCCGGCACCACCAAGCAGCTGGAAATTTTGAATACCTTTTTGAAAGAAAGAGAGGAAGCCTGAGATGCAGCAGCATTTTCTGAAACTGTTGGACTTCACCCCCGCCGAGATCAGCCACTTTTTGGAGGTGGCAGCCAAATTAAAGGCCGAGAAAAAGGCCGGCATTCCCCACAAGGTGTTAAAGGGCAAGAACATCGCCCTGATTTTTGAAAAGACCTCCACCCGCACCCGCTGCGCTTTTGAGGTGGCGGGCCACGACCTGGGCATGGGCGTGACCTATCTCGACCCCTCCGGCTCCCAGATCGGCAAGAAGGAGTCCATCGCCGACACGGCCCGGGTCTTGGGCCGGATGTTTGACGGCATCGAGTACCGGGGCTTCGGCCAGGAAATCGTGGAGGAGCTGGCAAAGTATGCCGGGGTGCCGGTGTTCAACGGCCTGACCAACGAGTTCCACCCCACCCAGATCCTGGCGGACTTCCTCACCATCCAGGAGCACTTCGGCGATCTCAAGGGCGTGAAGCTGGTGTATATGGGCGACGCCCGGTATAACATGGGCAACTCCCTCATGGTGGGCTGCGCCAAGATGGGCATGAACTTTGTGGCCTGTGCGCCCAAACAGTATTTCCCCGACCCGGCGCTCATCGAGACCTGCCAGAAAATCGCCGCCGAGACCGGCGCGACCCTCTCCTTCTCCGAGGAGCCCATGGAGGCGGTCAAAGGCGCCCAGGTGATCTATACCGACGTGTGGGTGTCCATGGGCGAGCCCATGGAGGTCTGGGCCGAGCGCATCCGTGACCTGAGTCCCTACCAGGTCAACGCCGCCGTCATGACCCAGGCGGGCAAGCAGTGCAAGTTCATGCACTGCCTCCCGGCCTTCCACGATCTCAAGACCACCATTGGCAAGGAGATGGGCGAGAAATTCGGCCGCGAGGACATGGAAGTGAGCAATGAAGTCTTTGAGAGCGAGGCTTCCATTGTCTTTGACGAGGCGGAAAACAGAATGCACACCATCAAGGCCGTCATGGCTGTGCTGATGGCGGGCATGTAAGAAGAACCCCCCGCTGCCGGTTTGCGGCAGCGGGGGGGTTCTGTAGAGGCGGCCTTCATGGACGCCCGTAAGGGCACCTGCGATTTCCATAAGGGGATCGCCGTACGCACCCATGCGCGGGTGGGGATGAACTGTACAGTGTAATAACATAGTTTACAGTTTCAGACATGCCAGTGCAAAGACATGGTTTACACAATGGAAGAAAATGTATTACAGTAACACCAAGAAAAAAGGTGGTGACTGTAATGCCCTGGGAGTGTAAAACTGTGGAAAAACTAAGGGAAGAATTTGTGCAGGCAGCAGCGAGCGGAGAGAAGATCAGCAAGCTCTGTCGAGAGTTCGGCATCAGCCGTCCCACGGCCTACAAGTGGATGAAACGTGCGCAAGCCGGCGAGAGCATGTCAGACCAAAGCCGCAGGCCAAAGCGGATTACCAATCGTGTGGCAGCCCACGTGGAAGAAAAAGTCCTGGAGATGCGGACAGCAAACCCAGGGTGGGGCGGGAAAACAATCCATGCTGTCTTACAGCGAGAAGGCTACCCAGACTTGCCGTGTGCCAAAACCTGCGACAATATCTTGAAGCGGAACGGGCGGATTGATCCAGACGAGAGCGCCAAGCATAAAGCATATCTCCGGTTCCAAAAGGAACGATGCAACCAAATGTGGCAGACAGATTTTAAAGGAGATTTCCCCCTCAAAGACAACAACCGCTGCCACATCCTAAACATTCTGGACGATCATTCCAGGTTCTGCGTCAAATCTCTCCCGTTTACCAGCACAAGAGGTGTTGTTATTCCTGCATTTGAGGCTGCTTTTCAAGAATTTGGTATGCCCGACAGTGTGCTTTCGGACAATGGATGTCAGTTTGCAGGATTCCGACATGGCTACACCCAGTTTGAAAGATGGCTTATGGATCTGGACATTCTCCCAATCCACAGCCGGATTAAGCATCCTCAGACGCAGGGGAAGATTGAGCGGTTTCACCGTACCTTGGAGCAGGAATTACTGCGGCATTTTTCCTTTGACAAGGTAGAAGATGTGGATGCAAGATTGCAGCCCTGGCGCGAGAAATATAACCACATCCGACCGCATACTGCATTGCATATGCACTGTCCGGGCGATGTATATGTCCCTAGTCTGCGTACATATCCCACTGTCATTCAGCCTGTGCAGTACGGTGGCGGATACCATGTCGTAAAGGTAAACAGTTGGGGATATGTGCGGTTTGCAGACTTTCAAATCTATCTTAGCGAGACCATGCGCGGTGCATTGATTGAATTTCGCCCCAGTGACAATGAGGAGGCATTTCTCGCCTGCTACCGCAATTTCGTCATCGCCAAGTTCAGCGCCCTTACTGGAGAATTGCTCAGTCGTTCTATCTTTCGGCTTACAAATGTGTAAACCATGTCCTTACACCCATGTGTAAACCATGTTACACTTGACAATGAACCCCCGCCCCTACAAAAAGAACGAAAGAGCACCTCACCGCAGCGCACCGGTCTTTTGCAAAATGGCCTCCAACACGCCGCCGCCCAGGGCCAAAGCCTTGTCTGAGACGGTGTAGCAGTGCCCCACCCGGGCCCTGGGATCCACGTCGCCGGATTTCATACCCTGATGCACCGGCGTGTCCGGCGGCAGGATTCCCCGCAGGACGCCGGAGATGGTGCACACCATGGGCAATTCTCCCACGTATCCGGCCACGTCTCCGGCCTTGACCAGCGCGCCGATTTCCAGCGTGGGCCGGAAGATCCCATCTGCCGGGGCGCGGAGCACCCGTTCCCCGGCAAAGCCGCCGATGAGGCCGGGGATGTTGGTATTGGGCAGGGCTGCGCCCTCCCAGATCACCCGGCCCAGGGTGTGGCCGCGCATGGTCTCCACCACGGCGTGGCAGTCCACCCCGGCGGTGAAGCCGGGCCCCAGGGCGATGACCACCTCTGCGTCGGTGATGGCCGTGCCCAGGTTCCGCTTGGCCAGGATGGCGTCCACCACCACCCGGGGCTTCAAGACCGGGATGGTGTCCCCCGTCGGGTCTACCAGCACCGGGATCTCCCCGGCGGAAAGGACGGCGGCTGCGGTGTCCACCGTGGCGCGGCGGGCGGTGACGTCCTCCACCGTCGTCTCTCCCAGAGCCACCGCCTGGGAAAAGGCTACGGTGCGGCGGATGGCGGTGGGGCGGGGAATTTCTGCCATAACCACTTGAAGCCCGGCCCGGTGCAGCCGCAAAGCCACACCGCTGGCCAGATCTCCCGCACCACGAATGAAAACAAGCATCGTCTGCCTCCTCACTGATTAAAGGCGCTGTCGTCGAAGGTGATGACGGCATAGTATTGGTGGCTGTCGCTGGCGATGGCCGTATCTACAGCCAACTGGATCTCCTGCTGGCGGCTTTTGAGATCGGAGGGCAGCACCAGATCGAAGATCAGATTGGTGTGTTTGGGGCCGCGCACCATGCGAAAGTCGTGGAGATTGAGCCTGGGATCGATGCTGTGAAGCTGCGCCTGGATGCGTTCGCGCAGCTCGTTGAGCTCGGCATCGTCGGTGACCAGAGGATCGTAGTGCACCACCAGCTGGACGTGGAGATCCCGGGCCACGTCGCGCTCGATGTCGTCGATGATGTTGTGGCAGACCAGGGGATCCTCCCGGCTGTCCATCTCCACATGCACCGAGGCAAACTGCCGTCCGGGGCCGTAGTCGTGGACGATCAAGTCATGGATGCCCAGCACCTTGTCGTAGCGCAGCACCGCGTCGCGGATGCTGCGCACCAGCTCCGGGTCGGGCGCCGCGCCCAAGAGGGGGTCGATGGTATCCTTTGCGATGCCCACGCCGCTCCAGAGGATGAAGATGGCCACGGCCAGGCCGGCGTAGCCGTCGATGCGCAGGTTCGTGAGCCTGCCCACCACGCCGGCCAGCAGCACGGCGGCGGTGGTGATGACGTCGTTGCGGCTGTCGGCGGCGGTGGCCTCCAGAGTGGCCGAGCGGATGGCCCGGCCCAGCTTCTTGTTGAAGGCCGCCATCCACAGCTTCACCAAAATCGAGACCACCAGGATGGCAATGGTGAGCGCGGAGAAATCCACGGCCTCCGGGTGGAGGATCTTCTCCACGGAGCTCTTGACCAGCTCCACGCCGATGACCAGGATCATGGCCGAGACGATAAGCCCGGCAATGTACTCGATGCGGGCGTGGCCGTAGGGGTGGCCGTCGTCTGCGGGCTTTTCCGCCAGTTTGAATCCCACCAGCGTCACCAGGGAGCTGGAGGCGTCGGAGAGGTTGTTCACCGCGTCGGCCATTACCGATACGCTGCCAGAGATGAGCCCCGCCAGGAGCTTGCCCAAAAAGAGCAGGGCGTTGAGGCAGATGCCCACCAGCCCGGAGAGCTTGCCGCAATAGGCGCGGGTGTCCTCGCGGTCGCCGCGGGCTTGGAAGATCCGTTGGATGATCCATGAAATCATAAAATTGCTCCCTTTCTGCTTTTATTCCGACAATTTCCAGCGTACTTTCAGATCCTTCATTGACCCAGCGGCGGGTACATGGTACAATAAGGGTGTCTGAATACGCGATTAAAGGAGAGGCATATGAATACTTATCGCATTATCACCGATTCCAGCTGCGATATGACCCAGGAGATGGCCGATTCCCTGGAGCTGGACGTGGTGCCCCTTTCTGTCAATTACAAGGGGAAGGCATATCCCAACTATCTCGACGGCCGCGCTCTGGATCCAGTTCAGCTCTATCAGGCGCTGCGGGCCGGTGAGATGACCACCACCTCGGCTGTCAACCCCAGCCTTTGGAAGAGCGCGGCCCAGGCCGCCATGGAGGCGGGGGAGGATGTGCTGATTCTGGCCTTCTCCTCCGGTCTGAGCACCACCTTCAACGCTGCCTTCATCGCCTCCCAGGAGCTCTTGGAGGAGTTCCCGGAGCGGAAGATCTATGTGGTAGACAGCCTGTGCGCCTCCATGGGCCAGGGACTGTTCTGCTACCATGTGGCCCAGAAGCGCCTGGCGGGCGCCACGCTGGAGGAGGCCCGGGACTACGCCGAGGCCACCAAGCTCCACCTGTGCCACTGGTTTACGGTGGACGATCTGATGTTCCTCAAGCGGGGCGGGCGGATCTCCGGCGCCACCGCCGTGATGGGAAGCCTGCTGCAGATCAAACCGGTGATGCACGTGGATAACGACGGCCACCTGGTGCCTGTGTCCAAGGCCCGGGGCCGCAAAGCGTCCATCCAGGCGTTGGCCGCCAAGGTGGGCGAGACGGCCATCGAGCCGGAAAAGCAGGTCATGTTCATCAGCCACGGCGACTGCCTCCAGGATGCGGAGTATCTGGCAGGGCTCCTCCGGGAGAAGTACCGTGTGCCGCGGGTGGAAATCAGCTATGTCGGCCCGGTCATCGGCTCTCACTCCGGCCCCGGCACCCTGGCGCTTTTCTTCCTGGGTACCCACCGCTGAGCGCTCCGGCGCCCCTTTTGGGGGGCGCCGTTTTTTACCCTATGTCTCTGGCAGGGCCCAATAGACCCGGTGAATATGTTGAAAAATCCCTCTTTTGTCGGTTGACAAAAGAGGGATTTTCGTGGTGCGAGAGAGGAGACTCGAACTCCCACGCCATGCGACACACGCACCTCAAACGTGCCTGTCTACCATTCCAGCACTCTCGCATTTCTTCAATGCCTGTCTATTATATCTTTCCCCCAGCGGTTTGTCAACTGAAAAAAATAAAAAAACTTCCCGGCGCGGACTGCCCAATCGGCGGCGGTTTTCTGTCCGGTTCGTGCCGCTGCGTGCTTTTCCAACTTTTTTAGTTGCGAAAGCGCGGTGTGTCTGCTATAATACATGATACGATTGTCTGCCCCGGCGGCAATGCCCCAGGGAGCACCGACCGGAGGGATGAACTTGCCGCGATTTTTTGTGCCCCCTGCCATGCTGGATGGGGAGACTGCCGTTCTCGACGGCGAAAACGCCGTCCATGCCAAGGTGCTGCGCCTGGCCGGCGGCGAAGCGGTCACGCTGTGTGACGGCCTGGGCCGGGAGGCGCGCTGTACGGTGGTGCGGCTGACACCGGGCCAGGTGCTGCTGCGCGTAGAGGCCGTGGGCCCTGCTGCGGCGGAGCCGCGGATTTTCGTTACGCTCTATCTGGGCCTTCCCAAGGCAGACAAGCTGGAACATGTAATCCAGAAGGCCACGGAGCTGGGCGCCGGCGCTGTGGTGGCCTTTCCCAGCGCCAGGAGCGTTTCCAGGCCGGATGAGAAGGCCCTGAGCAAGAAATGTGAGCGCTGGCAGAAGATTGCCGCAGCGGCCGCCGAACAGTCCGGCCGCGGGCGCATCCCCCAGGTATCGGTACTGCCGTCCTTTGCAGCGGCTGTGGCCCAGGCGGCCCAGGCCGATTGGGCGGCGCTCTTTTATGA
>CALXCW010000032.1 GCA_944386905.1 uncultured Oscillospiraceae bacterium | reverse complement strand
AGCCGCTCTGTCCAGCGGGCGCTCACGGGCTTTGCCGGGGGTGTGATGGTGGCCGCGTCGGTGTGGAGCCTGCTGATCCCCGCCATGGAGCAGAGCGCCTCCATGGGCCGCTGGGCCTTTCTCCCGGCGTTTATCGGGTTCTGGGTGGGCGTGGTGTTTTTGATGCTCTTGGATCGCCTGATCCCCCACCTCCACCAGAACTGCGACCAGGCTGAGGGCATTTCCTGCTCCATGGGCCGCTCCACCATGCTTACCCTGGCGGTGGCGCTGCACAATCTTCCCGAGGGCATGGCCGTGGGCGTGGTCTACGCCGGTTGGCTCACCGGCGAGGGCGGCATCACCTTCGCCGGCGCCCTGGCATTGTCCCTGGGCATCGCCATTCAGAATTTCCCCGAGGGGGCGATCATCTCCATGCCCCTCCGCGCCGAGGGGAATTCCCGCTGGAAGTCCTTCTGGATGGGCTTTCTCTCCGGCGTGGTGGAGCCTGTGGGGGCGCTGCTCACCATCTTGCTGGCCGGGCTGATGGTGCCGCTGCTTCCCTATGCCCTGAGCTTCGCCGCCGGCGCCATGATCTATGTGGTGGTGGAAGAGCTGATCCCGGAGATGTCCGAGGGAGAGCACTCCCATCTGGGCGTGCTGTTTTTCACCCTGGGCTTTACGGTGATGATGGCGCTGGACGTGGCCCTGGGCTGATCTGGGGCTGCGCGCCGCTGCATGGTTTTCACGTCAACAAGGAGGCTCTCCCGGTCAGGGGGAGCCTCCTTTCGTCAAGGACGCTTTTTGCACGATCCGTCGCACCCGCAGCCTGGGCAGCCGGGGCAGCCGCCGCGCTTCTTATCCCGGCGCACGGCCCAGATCGCCGCGCCGATCACAAGGGCCAAAATGGCCAAAACGATCCAATCCATTAGGCCTGCACCCCGTTCAACGCGTACTCGCGCTTCAAGCTCCGGTCGGCCCGCAGGCACAGCGCCGTGATGATCGACGCCAGCACCACCACCGCGATGAGGCCCGGCACGAACGCGCTGCCCAGGGCGCCGGTGGTGAGGAGCGTGCCCACCTGGTAGACCGCGAAGCCCACGCTGTAGCCGATGGCCAGCTGCAGGCCGATGCCGGCCCAGACCCACTTGCGGCTCTTCATCTCCGCCCGCATGGCGCCGATGGCCGCGAAGCAGGGGGGCGTGTAGAGGTTGAACATCATATAGGCCAGGGCCGCCACCTTGGTGATGGCGATGATTCCCGCCGCCTCGGCGCCGGCGCCCTCGATGAGAGCCAGATTGTCCATGTCGATGAGATTTTCCAGGCCCACAAAGCACACCGCCAGGGTGCCGACGACATTTTCCTTGGCGATGAAGCCCGTCACCGCCGCCGCAGCCAGCTGCCACGAGAGCACGCCCACCACCGGCACGAGCAGATAGGCAAAGGGCCCGGCGATGGCCGCGAGGATGGAGGCATCCGACGTTTCAGCCACCTGGAAGGAGAAGGTGAAGGTCTGCATGATCTGCACGGCGGTGTTGCACAGGAGGATAATGGTGGTGGCCTTTTTGATATAGGCCCAGCCGCGGCCCAGCATGCTGGTGAAGGCACGCAGGAGGGAGGGGGCCTTGTAGGCCGGCAGTTCGATGAGGAAGAAGGACTTTCTCGCCTTGTGACCGGCGATCTTGTTCACCAGCAGCGCCCCCAGGAAAATCAGCGCGATGCCGGTGAGATAGGCCAGGGCGCTGACCCAGCCGGCGTTGTCAAAGAAGGCGCCGGCAAAAAGTGCGATGACCGGGATCTTGGCGCCGCAGGGCATGAAGGGCGCCAGCATGGCAGTGGCCCGGCGCTCGCGCTCATTGCGGATGGTGCGCGTGGCCATGATGCCCGGCACGGCGCAGCCGATGGTGATGACAAAGGGGATCACCGACTTGCCCGAGAGGCCCACCCGCTTGAAGATGGGATCCAGCACCACCGACACTCGGGCCATGTAGCCGCAGTCCTCCAGCAGGGCGATGAGGAAGTACATCACCATGACCAGGGGCAAAAAGCCCAAAACCGCGATGACGCCGCCGATCATGCCGTCCACCAAGAGGGCGGTGAGCAGGGGAGAGGCGTCTGCGAGCAGCTCGCCCACCCAGCCCTGGAAGGTTTCCAGCCAGGCCACCAGGTTGTCTGCGATCAGCGGCCCCACCCAGGCCTGGGAGATCTCAAAGACCAGGAACATCACCGCGGCGAAGATGGGAATGCCCCAAAACCGGTGGGCCAGGATGCGGTCGATGCGGTCGTCTTTGCTCTCCTCCCGGGTGAGCACCTTGCGCGTCTCCACCTGACCGACCAGATCGTTGACAAAGGAGAATCGCTGCCGGTCGGCCTCCTCCACGGCATGCTTGTCGGTGAGATCCACCTCGCCCTGGCGGTAGGGGGCAGCCTGGCCGCGCCCGGCCTGGGCCATGGCCGCGGTCAGCACGTCGCTCAGGCCGCCGCCGGCGGTGGACACCGTGGGCACCACCGGGCAGGAGAGCTTCTGGCTGAGGGCCTTGGCGTCAATCTTGGTCTGCAGCTTTTCGTTGAGATCGCTCTTGTTGAGGGCCACCACCACCGGAATCCCCAGCTCGAGAAGCTGCGTGGTGAAGAAGAGGCTGCGGCTTAAGTTGGTGGCGTCCACAATGTTGATGATGACGTCCGGCGCCTCGTGGCGGACATAGCTGCTGGTGATGCTCTCCTCCGAGGTAAACGGCGACATGGAATAGGCGCCGGGGAGATCCACGGCGGTGATGTCCCGCCGTCCGCCGGTGTAGATCGGTTTTACGGGGTGTTCCTTTCGCTCCACCGTCACACCGGCCCAGTTGCCGACCTTCTCGCTGCGGCCGGTGAGGGCGTTGTACATGGTGGTCTTACCGGAGTTGGGGTTTCCGGTGAGGGCGATGCGCATGTTGATTCCTCCTGTCTTTTCTTTGGGTTAAATATAACTAACCAAACGGGAAAGGGAAACCGCGGCCTAGAGTTCGATGGCCGCGGCCAGCTGCTTGTCGAGGTTATACCGACCGTCGCGGATGGCCACCACACAGCCTCCCTGACGATGGGTGACGACGGTGATGGTCGCGCCGGAGTAGCAGCCCAGGGAAAAGAGAAAGCTGTCGAGCTCCGCGTCGCCGGTGTGGACAGCGGAGATCACATACTCCTTGCCTGCCTGGGCCTGGGTCAGATTCAACGGGTGCATCTGCTGCCTCCTTTCTTGTGATTAGGTATATCTAACTCATGGCATACATAAAAGTTAGCTTTCACTAACCTTCCATATCATACAGCGGCGGGGCCCGATTGTCAAGAGGCGGCGGCAAAATTTTTCCCGGCGCCTTCTGCGGCGGCGGAAAAAAGCGCCCAACTCCGGCGGGGGAGTTGGGCGTATCCCTGCATAGGGTCAGCGGAGGATGGCGGAGGCAAAGCTCCGGCCGGGGGTGTGGAAGTCCACGCCGAGGAGCTCCGCCACGGTGGCGGCAATGTCGGCGAAGGTGGAGCGGGTGCCCAGGTTCCCGGGCTTGACGCCGGGGCCCAGGGCCAGCAGGGGGACATATTCCCTTGTGTGATCGGTGGTCTTGGTATAGCCGGGGTCGCAGCCGTGGTCGGCGGTGATGAGCACCAGATCATCCGCATGGAGCGTGTCGAGGAAGCCGGCGAGCCAGCGGTCGAACTCGCTGAGGGCCGCCGCGTAGCCGTCGATATTCCGGCGGTGGCCGTAGACCATGTCGAAATCCACCAGATTGACGAAGCAAAGGCCGTGGAAGTCCCGGGCGGCGTAATCGGAGGTGTGGGCCATACCATCCAGATTGGACTGATTATAGACGTAGTCGGTCAGGCCGCGGCCGGCGAAGATGTCGTGGATCTTTCCCACACCGAGGACGTCCAGCCCCGCGGCCTTGACGGCGTCGAGAATGGTGTCCCGCGGGGGCTCCAGGGAGAAGTCGTGGCGGTTGGCCGTGCGGGTATAGTGGCCGGAGGTGCCCACAAAGGGCCGGGCGATGACGCGGCCCACGCCGTGCTTGCCCGTCAGCTGCCCGCGGGCGATGCGGCAGATTCGGTAGAGCTCCTCCGGGGGCACCACCGCCTCGTGGGCGGCAATCTGAAATACGGAATCGGCCGAGGTGTAGACGATCAGATCGCCGGTGCGCACATGCTCGTCGCCGTAGCGCGCGATGGCCTCGGTGCCGGAGATGGGGATATTGCACAGGGTTCCCCGGCCTGTGGCGGCGCGGAAAGGCGCCAGCACCTCTTCGGGGAAACCGTGGGGGTAGGTGGGCATGGGCTCGGGAGAGACGACGCCGGCAATTTCCCAGTGGCCGATGGTCGTATCTTTCCCCATGGAGGCCTCCTGCAGTCGCCCGTAGGCGCCCAGGGGCCGGGCCGGTCGGGGCAGGCAGGTGACGCCGTCGATGGCGCCGAGGCCGGCGGCGGTCATGGTGGGGATCTGAAGCAAAGGTGAAGTGGCGCAGGAGGCCAGGGTGTTGGAGCCTGCGTCGCCGAAGGCCGCGCTGTCCGGCAGCGCCCCGACCCCGAAGGAATCGAGGACAATCAGGAAAACCCGCTTCATTGGCCGCACCGCTCCGCGTCCAGGGCCTTGGCCAGCTTGACAATGCGGGACGTGCCCAGCCGCGACGCGCCCAGGCGCAGGAAGGTTTCGGCGTCCTCGAGACTGGAGATGCCGCCGGCGGCCTTGATCTGCACGTGGGGCGCCACATGGCGGGCAAAGAGCTCCACATCGGCGAAGGTGGCGCCGGCGGTAGAGAAGCCCGTGGAGGTCTTGATGAAGTCCGCGCCGCTCTCGCTGACGCAGCGGCACAGGGCGATCTTCTCCTCGTCGGTGAGCAGGCAGGTCTCAATGATGACCTTTAAAATCCGGCCTTGGCAGGCACGCTTCACCTGGGCGATCTCGTCGGTGACGGCGTCCCACTTCTGCTCCTTGGCCCAGCCGAGGTTGATGACCATATCCACCTCGTCGGCGCCGTTTTCCACGGCATCGGAAGCCATAAAACACTTGGCGGCGGTGGTATCGTAGCCGTTGGGGAAGCCGATGACGGTGCAGATGGCCAGACGGTCGCCCACATAGTCCTTGGCCGCCCGGACAAAGGAGGCGGGAATGCAGACCGAGGCGGTGTGATAGGCCATGCCGTCGTCGCACAGGGCCCGGATGTCGTTCCAGGTGGCCGTCTGTGCCAGCAGCGTATGGTCACATTTCGCAAGAATTTCCGATAAATCCATGGTCAATCCCTCCTGTACTCAACAAAATACCGAAAACAGCCGCCGGATGGCCAGATCGGCGTCCACTTCCATGCACGCGGCGATCTCACCGTGCTCCATGGTGCGCTGGAAGCGCTCGTCCAGCACGATTTTTCCTGCATAATCGGGGCATTCGTATTCCACCCGGGCGCGGATCATCCGGTAGGTGCCCAGGGTGGGATCCTCCGCCAGCAGCATGGCCAGGGGATCGTGGACGAAGCAGCAGTCCACCATGCCCTCAGACACGCGGTGGAATTCAAAGTAGAACGCAAGAGCCTGTCGGATGTACTCCAGGGATTCGCGGCTGTCCTCACGGCAGAAGCGCAGAGCATTCTCCACGTCCTTGGCGGTGATAAAGGTCTTGGTGGTCACGTCCAGGCCCACCAGGAGCATGGGGAACCCGGCCCGGAACACCAGGTCGGACGCCCGTGCGTCGCCGGCGATGTTGGCCTCGGCCACGGGCGAGACGTTGCCGTGCACTGCGACACAGCCGCCCATCACCACCAGCCCCTTGACCTGACGGGGGAGGGTGGGATCTTTTTGCAGGGCGCGGGCCAGGTTGGTCAGGCGGCCGGTGGTGACGATGATCAGCTCGCCGTTGAGCTCCCGGGCCTTCTCGAGGATAAAGTCGGCCGCGTCCATGTCCAGAGGCTTCTGCGCGGTGGCGGGCAAAACCACATTGCCGATTCCGTTATCACCGTGGATGTGCGCCGGGGCGGACTTGCTTTCGCCGTCCAGGGTTTCCTTGGCGCCCACCACCACCGGCACGTCGTAGCCGCAGTGGGAAATGCCGATGAGGCGGATGCTGTTTTCGGCGGACTGCTCGGCGCCGGAGTTGCCGAAGCAGGTGGTAATACCCTCCACATGCAGATAGGGCGACTTCAGCGCATAGAGAATGGCAATGGAATCGTCGATGCCGGTATCGGCGTCAATCAAAATATGCTTCACAGTCGGTTCTCCTTTCGATCCTGGGCGATGATTTTGCGCATGGCTTCAATGCCCACTTGGATGGCGCGGTGCTCCCAATCCCGGGGATAGTCTTTGTCGTCATTGGAATAGGCCTGGAACTCCGTGGCGTTGATCATAACGCTGGACATGCGGATGCCCAGAGAGGCCGCCGCCAGGAACAAGAGGGCGCATTCCATGCTGGTATTGGTGGCGCCGCCCCGCTGATAAGCGTCCCACTTGGCCTTGAGCATGGGGTAGACCGGCTTGGTTTCCGGGGCGACTTCGGTGTAGAAGGAGTCCTTGGTGATGGTGACGCCGGTGTTATAGGGGAAGTGCAGGTCTTGCGCCGCTTCGACCAGAGCCTTGACCATGGAGAAGTCCGGCACGGCCGGGAACTCCATGGGCAGATAGTGGCAGCCCGTGCCCTCCATGCGCACCGCGCCGGTGGGGATGCACACGTCGCCGATGTGGACGTTGGGCGAGGTGGAGGCGCAAGAGCCAATGCGCATCATGGTGTGGGTACCGCAGGCGTGGAGCTCCTCAACGGTAATGGCCGCAGAGGGCCCGCCGATGCCGGTGCTGGTGACGGTCACGGGGACGCCGTCCAGCGTGCCGGTGTAGGTGAGGAACTCACGGTTGTGGGCCACCTTGACCGGATTATCGAAATACTGGGCAATCAGCGCGGCACGCTCCACGCTGCCGGGCAAAAAGGCGTATTTGCCCACCTGGCTGGGGGACACGGCCAAGTGCATCATAACTTTTTCCATAAAAACCTCCTGGGGAAATGAAATCAGCCTGCCTTGATCTTATTCATCTTCTGCTTGGCACGGATACTCTTCTGGATGGAGAAAATGGTGAGGCCGACGATGGTGGCCACATAGGGCAGCATCTGCACGAACTGCGAGGGCAGCTGCAAGACCTGCAGCACGTTGGAAAGGCCGTCGAAGAAGGCGAATACCAGCGACGAAACCAGCGCGCCGATGGGCGTGGCCTGGCCCATGGAGCAGGCAGCCAGGGCGATGAAGCCGCGGCCGGCCACCATATCCCGCACGAACATATCCATATAGCCCATGGACAGGTACATGCCGCCAAGACCTGTGAGAACGCCGCAGAGCACGATGGCGATGAACCGGATCTTGACCACATTCTGGCCCACGCTGGAGGCGGCATGGGGGTTCTCGCCCACCACGCGCATCCGAAGGCCCAGCGGTGTCTTATACATCAGCAGATAGCACACCAGCACCATCAGCAGCGCGAGATAGGTGAGGGTATTGTGACCGGAGAGAATGTCGCCCAGGATGGGGATGTCCCGGATCAGGGGGATCTCCACGTTGGGGAAGGAGAAGCTGTGGAGCGAGGAGGAATTGCCCTTTTCACCGGTGGCCAGCTGGAGGACAAAGATCGTAAGGCCGGTGGCGGCGGTGTTGATGGCCGTGCCGCAGAGGGTGGCATTTGCGTTGAGCACCAGGTGGAAATAGGCAAAGATCACGCTGACCACCAGCGCCGAGCCGACGCCGCCCACAAAGCCCCAGAAGAGATTGCCGCCCACGGCGCTGCAAAGCACGCCGAAGAGGGAGGAGATCAGCATGATGCCCTCCAAGCCCAGGTTTACCACGCCTGCCTTGCTGCACACCATGGCGCCTAGAGCGGCCAAGAGGATGGGAGTAGCCACACGGATCCACATGTAGATAAACTCCGTGCTTAAAATATTCTGCAATACGCTCATACCGAAACCTCCTCTTCTGCCTTGGCCGCCTTGATAATCATTCTCTGACGCCAGCCCTGGAGCAGCGCGTCGGCGGCGATGAGCAGCATCATCACACCCTGGATGATGTCCACCATTTCCCGGCCCACGTCGGAATTGCGGGCCATGATGTCGGCGCCCACGTTCATATAGGCGATAAACGCAGCGGACAGGGGCACCATCAGGGGATTTCTTCTGGCCAGCAGAGCCACAACGATGCCCGTCCAGCCATAGCCGGGGGTGGCCGTCCATTTAAAGCGGGTGTACATGCCCAGCAGCTCGGCGCCGCCGCCGATGCCGGCCAGGAAGCCCGCGATGGCCTGGGCCGCGACCATGATTCCGGAAACCTTCAGGCCGGCGTACTTGGCAAAAAGGGCGTTGTCGCCGGTAATGCGCAGGGACGTGCCAAAGGAGGTGCGGTACATCAGGAACCACATGACGATGCAGGCCGCAACGCCCAGCAGCACGCCGGTGTGAATCCGCGTGCCCTCGAGAATGGTGGTGAGGGTGGCCGTATCCTGGAACAGCACCGAACACAGGCTGGAGGATTCCATCTCCCGGAAGAAATAGGTGACGAGGTAGATGACAAAAAACTGAACCACATAGTTGAGCATCAGGGAAACCACCAGCTCGCTGACGTTCCACTTCATCTTGAGCAGCGCCGGGATCAGGGCCACGATGCTGCCCAGAATGCCGCCGAACAAGATGGCCACGATGGGGTGCAGACCGGCGGGCATGCCGATGGTGATGGCAACCACCATGGCGCCGGCCGTGCCGATGAAGAAGGAGCCCTCGGCAATCATGGAAAACTGTCCCGCGCCGAAGATGATGACCACGGCCAGGGCCGTGAACATCAGCGGGGAGGCGGCCTCGACGATGTTGCCCACGCGCCGCAGGGTGGTGAAGGGGCCGACAAAGAAGTTGTAGATGGCGTTGAGCGGATCATCGCTGACGGCAAAGACGATCAGAGAGACCAGCGCGCAGGCGATGGCGACGATCATCAGCATCTTCACGCAATCGACCAAAAGGTTGATTTTCTTTTGACTGTTAATCTTCATGGAGCGCCTCCTTAATCTGCGCCGCGGACTGCTTCTGGATGCCCAGCATATAGGTGCCCAGCTCGGATTCGGTCATGGACGCCACGTCCTGAATATAGGCGACGATTTTTCCCTCATACATCACGATCAGGCTGTCAGCCAGTCCCAAGACCTCGTTGAGATCCGAGGTGATGAGCAGCACGCCTTTGCGCTGATCCCGTGCGCGGATCAGCTGGTGGCGAATGAATTCGCTGGCGCCCACGTCCACGCCGCGGGTGGGCTGATTGGCCACGATGACCAGGGGTTCCGAGGAGAGCTCCCGTGCCACCACGCCCTTTTGGATATTGCCGCCGGACAGGCTGCCGATCTCCACGTCCTGGCTCTTGCACAGGATCTGATAGGCGTCCACCATCTCCTGGCCGTAGGCGCGCATCTCCTTGCGTCTTAGAACGCCTCCGCGGACAAAGCGCTTCCAGCTGAGCTTGTCGGCGATGACGTTCTCCGTGATGGAGAGGCTGGCTGCCACGCCGGTGGTCATGCGATCCTCGGGGATGTGGGCAATGTGCATGCTGCGGATCTTCCGCACGCTGGCGCCGGAGATGTCCTTGTCGCGCAGGGAGATGGAGCCGGCGGAAATGTGACCCATGCCGGTGATGGCATCGATCAGCTGGCTCTGGCCGTTGCCCTCCACGCCGGCGATGCCGAGAATTTCACCCTCGCGCAGAGAGAAGGAAACGCCGTCCACATAGACCGTACCGGTCTCATCGACGATTTTCACATCCTTTACCCGCAGCAGCGATTCGCCGGGGTGGGCGGGATCCTTGACAATTTTCTGCACCACATCGCGCCCGACCATCAGCCGGGAGATATCCTCCTCGGAGACGTCGGCTACATTATGTACGCCCATGGTGACGCCGCGGCGGATGATGGTGATTCGGTCGCAGAGCTCTTTAATCTCATTGAGCTTGTGGGAGATGAAGATGATGGTGTAGCCGCTCTCCTTGAGATGCTTGAGCTCTTCGAACAGCTCGGCGGTTTCCTGCGGGGTCAGCACGGCGGTGGGCTCGTCGAGAATGAGAATTTTCGCCCCGCGGAAGAGGGCTTTGAGAATCTCCACCTTTTGCTTCTGACCCACGGTGAGCTCGGAGATCTTCTTGTCCGGGTCGATGTAGAGATTGTACTTTTTCCCGATCTCCTCCACCTGCTGGCGGGCGTACTTGCGGTCGATGAAGATGCCTTTTTTCGGCTCCACGCCCATAATCATATTCTCCGTCACAGAGAGGGAGGGGACAAGCATAAAGTGCTGGTGCACCATGCCGATGCCCAGGCCAATGGCCATCTGCGGGGAGGTGATATTCACTTTTTTCCCATTGACGTAAATCTCGCCGGAGGTGGCCTGCTCCTCGCCGAAGAGAATCTTCATCAGCGTGGATTTGCCGGCGCCGTTTTCACCGGAGAGCGCATGGATCTCGCCTTCGTTGACGCAGAGGGTGACATCCTTGTTTGCCATTACGCCATTGGAATATACCTTTACGATGTTTTTCATCTGCAATGCTTCTGCCATGGTATCACTCCAAAAATCAAATGGTGGGGCTTTATGCACGGAGATCATCCCGGTACATAAAGCCCCAGCGTTTCTTTATTGTGCCAAGCGCTATTTTGGGTTTGGGGAGAGGGGCTTAAGCCATGCTCTCGCGCAGGGCGACGACTTCTTCGGTGGTCATGTTGTAAGCGGAGGAGACTTCCAGCTCACCGCTGATGATCTTGCCCTCGATCTCGTCGATCAGGCTCTGGATCTCTTCGGGGACAATGGCGGTGTAGTTGTCGTTCTTGGCCAGGCCGACAGCGCCGCTGTCCAGACCCAGGGTGTAGTTCTGGCCCATTTCCATGGTGCCGTCCTGGAGTGCCTTCACAGCCGTGAAGATGGATTCGCCCACGTTCTTGAGGCTGGAGGTGAGGATGATCTCAGCCATGGCGGGATCAGACTCCACCAGCTGGGAATAGAGATCCTGGTCGCAGGCGATCAGGTACTTGTTGGCGTTGGAAGCGGCGGTAGCAGCGCCAAGGATACTCTGAGAGGCGGGGGCGTAGACAATCTGGGCACCCTGGTTGTACAGCTGGGTGGTCATTTCCATGCACTTGGTCACGTCCTCGAAGGAGCCGACGTAGGAGGTGAGCACCTTGATCTCGGGATCGACATACTTGATGCCCTCCAGGTAGCCCACCAGGAAGTCATTGATACCGGTGGTATCCATGGAGCCGATGAAGCCCAGGGTTTTCTGAGAGGCGTCGATTCTGGCGTCACCGGACTCCAGCAGCATCTTAGCGGCCAGCGCACCGGCCAGGAAAGCGCCCTGGTTGGAGTAGTAGCCCAGGCCCAGCATGTTGCCGGTGGTGACCTTCTCAAAGTCGATGGCCACGTCGAAGGCCAGGTAGTTCTTCTCGGGGAACTGCAGCGCGATGTCCTCGGCCAGCTCCTTGACAGAGAAGGTGCCGCAGGTGATCAAAGACCAGTCCTGCTCGGAGACGTCCAGGAAGTTGCTCTCATAGGTGGTCTCGTCACGGCCCATTTCCACGATCTTGGTCTCAGCACCCAGCTGATCTTCGATCATGGCAATGCCGCTGGCGGCGGAGTCATAGAAGCCCTTGTCGCCCAGGCTGCCGTTGACCAGGTAGATGACCTTCAAGGGATCCGCGGTGTCGTCGGTGGTGTCGCCGGTGGTATCGTCGGTGGTGTCGCCGGTGGTGTCATTGGTGGCGTCATTGTTGGTGGTATCCGAGGTGTTGTTGGTTTTTGCATCGGACGCGCAGCCGGCAAACATAGAAACTACCAGAAGCATCGCCAGAAGCATACAGATGAGTTTTTTCATTTTCGGTATTCCCCCTAGAAAAAATATCTTAGTCAAAACGGCGCGGGCCGTATTGCTAACCAGGCTAAATGGGCTTTCGATCAAAGGCAAAACGGTACCAGTTGGCGCTCATGCGGTATTTACAGTAGGCCATGGGCGTGTCGTCCGCGCCGATGAGCACCTCTTCGATAATCAGGGCATTCTCGCCGTCCGGCATTTCCGAGGCGTCCGCCTCACGGGTGACGGAGGTAAGCTCGCAGCGGGCACGGATGGCCTGGCGATAAATTCCCTGCGTCAGCACTTCGCGCAGAGCAGCTTCATCCTGCAGCGAGAGATTCCGCTGCTCCAGGAAGTGGTTGTGGAACATCAAAACGCTGGTGGCCACCAAGTTTTCATCCACAAAGTAATTGGCATTCACCGCGACCATGACCGTGGAGAAGGCATTTAAGTCCAGCTTTTCCGCCACATAGATGCCGCACTGCTGCAAATTGCTCTCGAGTGCAATGCGGCTTACCGGCGAAATGCAGCTCTTGAGGCAGGGATTAAACAGCCATTGCAGGCCGTAGTCAAACCGACTGGTGCGGCTGGCGACGGTGGTACGTTTTCCCTGCATTTTATAGAGGTAGCCGTCCTCTTCCAACTTGCGAATGGCGATGCGCACCGTGGTACGACTCACATTCCAATGAGCAGCCAGGAGGTTCTCACCGGGGAGGCAGTCCCCCTCATGCAGGATGCCGTCCTGAATCATCTGAAAGATGATGTCATAGATCTGCACGTAGATGGGAATGTCGGCGCCCTCTAAGCGCGGCCAGTTTTCACAAGTCATGGAGATCACCCCATCGCAGCACGATCCTGCCGGATGATTTTGCGCATACCGGCGATGGCCACCTGAATGGCGCGATCCTCCAGGTTCTTCAGCGGCTGGGTTCTGCTCTGCTCGTCATAGGCCTTGCAGTTGGTGGCGCTGACCATGACGCTGGCGGTGCGGATGCCCAGAGAAGCGCCGATGAGGAACAAAGGCGCGCACTCCATGCTGGTGTTGGTGGCGCCGCCGCGGACATAGGCGTTCCAGCGGTAGATGAGCTCCTCGGCCACAGGCTTGGTCTCTGGTGCGGTCTGAGAATAGAAGGACGCCTTGGTGATGGTGACGCCGGTGTCGCAGGGGAAGCCCAGCTCCCGGGCGGCCTCTTCCAGAGCCTTCATCAGTTCAAAGCTGGGTACGGCGGGGAACTCCATCGGCAGGTAATGGCAGCCCACACCCTCCATGCGGACGGCGCCGCCGGGAACCACAATATCGCCCATGGAGACCTTCGGTGACACCGAGGCGCAGCTGCCCACGCGCATCATCGTGTCGGCGCCGCACTGGAAGAGCTCCTCCACTGCGATGGCCGCCGAGGGGCCGCCCACGCCGGTGCTGGTAACTGCCACAGGCTCGCCGTCCAGCGTGCCGACCCAGGTGCGAAATTCGCGGTTGTAGGCGATCTCCTGGGGATTCTCAAAATAGCGCGCAATCTTCTCGGTGCGCTCCGGGCTGCCGGGCAGAAATACATACCGGCCGACATCCCCTGTGGAGATTCCAATGTGCATCATCTTTTTCTTTTCCATCCTGCGCGCCTCCCGAAAGATTAGTTGTGAAATGAGTTGCAAAACAGTGAGAATTTCCTCAAAATCTCACGATTTTTGTTTCCTTGTAATGCGATCATACCACTTGGCAGCCAAGTTGTCAACATGGTCGCCTAAATTGGCGTACAGATTTGTGAGTTTCTACGTTTCTGAAATTCAAAAATTAGGTAGGTTTCACAAAAATCCTGGGCATGCGGCTGACGGCAGCCGGTGCCGGCGGTCACGACGGCCATAATTTTTTTAGCTTTTCTGCGGCGGCGCGTCCAGAGATTGTCTGATTTTTTCCAGCTGCGCGGCGTCGATGGTGAGCTTGCCCTTGACCGAGGACATGAACCCCCGGCGGTAA
>CALXCW010000031.1 GCA_944386905.1 uncultured Oscillospiraceae bacterium | reverse complement strand
AGGGCACGCCCGGCGCTTCCGCCGCCATCGACCTCAGCGAGGGCTTCCACAACATCGCCGACGAGAAGCTGGAGGTGCTGGTGAGCCAGACCGCTAACTTCGACCGTACCGAAGGTATGTCCGTCATGGAGAACATGCTCCAGGCCCATGGCGATATCCAGGCGGTCTTTGCCGCCAACGATGAGATGGCCCTGGGCGCAGCCGAGGCCGTGGCCGGCTCCGGCAAAGACATCATGGTGGTGGGATTTGACGCCACCGACGACGCCATCGACGCCATCAAGGCCGGCCGTATGGATGCCACCATCGCCCAGCAGCCCGCCCTCATCGGCTCCACCGCTGTGGAGCAGGCGTTGAAGCTCATCAACGGCGAAGAAATCCCCGAGAGCATCCCCGTGGAGGTGACGCTGGTCACCGCCGAAAACGCCGATACCTACGCTGCTGCCGAGCCTTCCACCGCCGCGCCCATCGTTGGCAACGGCACCATCGGCCTGTCGGTTTCCACGCAAAACAATCCCTTCTTCGTCACCCTGGTGGAAGGCGCCCAGGCAGCAGCCCAGGAGCTGGGCATGGACTTGAGCGTGGTGGATGCCGGTGACGATGTGGCCAAGCAGGCCAGCGACATCGAAGATCTGGTCTCCTCCAACATCAGCGTGTTGATCGTCAACCCCGTGGACTCCGACGGCGTCACTGGTGCGGTGCAGGCTGCCATTGCCAAGGGCGTGAAGGTCATCTCCGTCGACCGCGCTGTCAATGGTGTGGAGATTGACTGCCAGATCGCCTCGGACAACGTCCTGGGCGCGGAGCTGGCCACGCAGTACATTGTGGACACCCTGGGCGAGGGTGTGAAGGTGGCCGAACTGGAGGGCACGCCCGGCGCTTCCGCCGCCATCGACCGCAGCGAGGGCTTCCACAACATCGCCGACGAGAAGCTGGAGGTGCTGGTGAGCCAGACCGCCAACTTTGATCGCACCGAAGGCATGACCGTCATGGAGAATATGCTCCAGGCCCACGGCGATATCCAGGCGGTCTTTGCCGCCAACGATGAGATGGCACTGGGTGCAGCTGAGGCTGTGGCCGGCTCCGGCAAGGACATTCTGGTGGTGGGGTTTGACGCCACCGACGATGCCATCGATGCCATTAAGGCCGGTCGTATGGATGCCACCATCGCCCAGCAGCCCGCCCTCATCGGCTCCACCGCCGTGGAGCAGGCCATGAAGCTCATCAACGGTGAAACGATCCTGGAGAGCATTCCTGTGGAAGTGACCCTCATCACCATCGAAAATGCATAAGGAAAGGAGTATGGCCATGCGCGTATTAAATATCGGCTCTTTGAACCTGGATCACGTCTATCAAGTAGATCATATTATCCAGCCCGGCGAAACTGAAGCGACAGGCGGTGTGAATCTGTATCTCGGCGGTAAAGGCATCAACCAGTCCATCGCCCTGGCTAAGGCGGGTGTGGAGGTCTGCCACGGCGGCCTCATCGGCGATGACGGCCAACCCTTCCTGGACGCCTGTGAAGCGTATGGCGTCGATGCCCGGTATATCCGCAAGATTGAAGAAAAGACAGGCCACACCATCATTCAGATCGATAAGAACGGCCAGAACAGCATTCTCCTCTATGGCGGTGCCAACCAGTGCCTCACGGAAAGCTATGTGGACGAGGTTTTGAAGGACTTTGCAGCGGGAGATATCCTGCTCCTTCAAAATGAGGTGAACTTGTTGCCCTATATTGTGGACAAGGCCTACGAAAAGGGAATGCAGATTGCGCTCAATCCCTCGCCCTACAACGAAAAGCTCGATGCGGTGGATATGACCAAGATCTCGATTTTCCTCCTCAATGAAGTGGAGGGCGCCCAGATCTCCGGTTCCACCGATCCCCAGGAAATTCTCAAAGTCATGCTGGAGAAGTACCCCCACGCGCGCATCGTTCTCACCCTGGGCAAGGACGGCGCCATCTATGCCGACGGCAAAGAAACCCACTTCCAGCCCATCTTCCCGGTCAAGACTGTAGATACCACGGCGGCGGGCGACACCTTTACCGGCTATTTTCTGGCCGGTCTTGCCGAGGGCATGCCCATTCGCGACATTCTTCGTATGAGCGCCAAGGCATCGTCGATTGCCGTTACCCGAAACGGCGCTGTGCCCTCCATTCCTCTGCGAAAAGAGGTTATGGAGGCGCTGAGAGAAGGCTAATTCCCCTAATCTCCCCATAAAATTTGCCGGCAGTGTCTTTCTTGACACTGTCGGCAAGTTTTATATGGCTGCAGCAATTTTCAGCGCCAGTTTCAAATTGTCCAGGCTGTGGTTGGCTGCGCCCAGCTCCGCCACATCCCACTCCGGCAGATCCAAAACGTCTCCGGTCATCAAAAAACAGTAGAGTTGGAAACCGTGGAAGCTGCAAACAGCCTGAGCGCCGGCCAGCTCCATATCCACGGCCAGACAGCCTTCGGCCTTCCTCGCGACGACTTTGTCGCGGGTTTCCCGGTAGATGGCGTCGGTTGTCCATACGCGCCCGGTGATGTAGGGCACTTGAAATGCCTCTAACAGCGCTGCCACCTGAGGGGCGTTGGAAACCTCGATATAGGGCGCGGCCGGGGCGTAGTGGTAAGACATTCCCTCGTCCCGGTAGGCCTCGGTGGGCACCACCAGTTTGCCTCGGGTGGCTTCCTGGTTGAGGCATCCGGCGGAGCCGAACATCACAAAACGCTCTGCCCCGGTGAGCCAGTTGACTTCGCTGATAAAGGTGCCCACCGCTGTGGCGCCGATGGGGGAGAGGAAAATCCCGATTTCCTTCCCTTGATAGGGAATGGCGTAGATGGGGGTGTTGCCGTTGCAGGCCGGAACCTCGGCGATCTTCCGGCAGGAGAAGGAGGCCATTACCGCGTCGTAGAGCACATGGGAAAAGGTGATGATGCAGGTGGAAATCAGGTGCTTTTGTGCCCCGTGGATCATCTCCAGAGTGATGACCGGCGGGGAGTGGGGATCAAAGGTATCTGGACGCATAAAAACCCTCCTGACATAAAAATTTTGACCTATGATACCACAGCTTGGGATTTTCTGCAACCATCTTGACAAATTAAATCTAATCTGTTAGAGTGAATGTGAAATCTAATGCATTAGAGCGGAGGGATTCTTGTGGAAACTCCCAAGGTATTTGAAAGCGAGTACCGCTTCTGCCTGATTCTCTGGGAGCAGGAGCCGGTTTCCAGCGGAAAGCTGGTGGAGCTGTGCCGGACACGGCTGGGCTGGAAGCCCACCACCACCTACACGGTCATCAAGCGGCTGTCGGAGCGGGGGGTATTGCAAAATGACCACTCTGTCGTTACGTCTCTTGTTTCCAAGGAAGCAGTTCAGGCGGCACAACTGGACGAGCTGGTGGAAAAGACCTTTGAGGGATCGCTGCCATCCTTTTTTGCCGCCTTTACCCGGCATCATGGGCTTTCCCAAGCCGAGATTGACCAGGTGCAGGCCATGATTGACCGCTACCGGGAGGAACACGCCCATGAGTGAGCTGTTTTTAAGACTTTTGAACAACGCCATCAACGCCGGATGGCTGATTCTGGTGGTGTTGGCGCTGCGGCTGGTTTTTCAAAAAGCGCCCAAGCGGGTGCGGCCGTGGCTTTGGAGCGTGGTCGGCTTGCGGCTGCTGCTTCCGGTCTCCCCGGAGAGCGCCTGGAGCTTGCTGCCCACAGCGGAGACCATCCCACTGGATATTGCGCAGGCGACAACACCGGCGATTCACAGTGGAATTGATGCGGTGAACGCCGTGGTCAATCCGGCGCTGGCGGCTGGATTGCAGCCTGGGGTGGGGGACAGCGCCAACCCGATGCAAATTCTCCTGCCCATACTGGCCGCTGTCTGGGGGCTGGGTGTGGCGGCAATGGTGATCTACGCCCTGGGAAGCTATCTTATCCTGCGGCGCAAGACCGCGACGGCGGTACTGCTGCGGGATAATCTCTATGAGAGCGAGGCGGTTGCATCGCCCTTCGTGCTGGGACTGGCGCATCCCAAAATTCTCCTGCCCTTCGGACTGGAGCCAGGGCAAGCAGAGCTGCTTGTGGCCCATGAGCGGGCCCATATCCGCCGCTGGGATCACTGGTGGAAGCCACTGGGTTTTGCGCTGCTGGCGGTCTACTGGTTTCACCCGCTGGTATGGATTGCCTATCTCCTTTTATGTCGGGATTTGGAGCTTGCCTGTGATGAAGCGGTGATCCGGGACTTAGAGCCCGCCCAGCGGGCGGACTATTCCCAGACGCTGCTCCGATGGAGCACGGGTACAGAGCGAATTGCGGCATGCCCCCTGGCCTTTGGGGAGGTGGGAGTCAAGACGCGGGTCAAGGCTGTACTTTCCTACAAAAAGCCGACTTTTTGGATCTTGGCTGTGGCAGTCATTGCCTGTCTGGTGACGGCTGTTTGCTTCCTCACCACACCGAAATCCCCTGTCTCTCTGGAGCGCATGACTGTGGCGGCAGCGGAGGTCTGGAACATCCCGGCGGAACAGGGATACGACCTGAGTGCCTCGGAGCTGGACGAGCTGCAAAGCCGCCTAAAAGAGCTCGATCTGGGTGGCGTCATGGACAGCTACCAGGGCTTGACGCCCCTTTACACCCTCTCCTTCACCGATGAGACGGGGAAGAGCTATCCTTGCAGCGTCTTTGATACCGAAGGTACCCACGCGGGGATGCTGGTGGACGGCGTCTATTACCGCATTGAGGACGGGGATTTTGTTGCATATCTCATGCGCATGGCAAAAGGAAAGAGCCGGGTTCCGTCACAGCGCCAAATGACCTTGGAGGATGTACGGACGCTGGCAGAAAAGGGGGCGGCGCTCACCTGGGGCGATCTGGAAGGCTTTGCCTGCACCGAGACCGGTTCGGGCGTCTATATTCGGATTTTTGATGTGGAGGGAGGTTACACGCTGTCGGCGGGCGGCGGGAGTCCCAATGCGGAGGAATTGCTCATGTATGTCTACTTCTCCGCCGGGAAGGGGCCATATATCGACCTGCGCAGTGGAGATCTGGAAGCGTTTCTTGCGGGAGAGCCGCCTTATCTCATCTATCTCTCCCGCACCGATGTGCAGGTTTTCGACGGAGCGGGCTATGACTACGGCTTTGTCAATACCATTACGGAACCGGGTGTCTTTACCATCGTGGAGGAGCAGACCGACGGCGAAGGGAACACCTGGGGCAAACTGAAATCCGGCCTGGGTTGGATCGATCTGCAGCGCGCCTTGGAACCGGTGGAGTCCCAGCCGCCGGTGACGGTTTCCTATGCTGACCGCGCCCTCCTTGGCACCGGCGCTTACGAGGAGTTTGTGGCAGAGGAAACGGAGTTTTCCTCCTACCTGCTCTTCACGCCGCTGGAGCCTATCACCAACGTGACACTGTCTCATGCAAGTTACTTGGGCGCTGATACGCTGCAACCGCTTGGCACATGGGAAAAGCTTGAAAAGCCGTTGATGGCGGCGGTGGTGGTGTTCTATGGGGATATGACCACCTATGTCCTCTCCTTTACCGACGGTGCGGGAACGGTGCAGCAGTATGCTGTGTCCATGGGCGGCCGGAACGACGCCCTGGTGTGGACGCAGCTTCAATCCTAGGGCGGCCGATCGGGCCGCCCGTGCCGCTTGGTGCGGCGCAGTACTCGTCCAAAGAGAAAATTCCAAAAAAATTGAGAGATACTCTTGCAATTTTTTGTGCATTGCGCTACAATAAAACCACAATCAAAGATTGGTAGCTGTAAGGAAGTGTTTCGCACACGGGCTGCAACTATCACTCGGTTTTATCGAGTGTATCAGATACGAAAGTTTCTGATGCACTTTTTTCATACCGGGTGATCCATCAAAGGAGGAATTTCTATGCAAATCTTGTTCAATGGCCGTTTGATTACCCGCGATCCTGTGCAGCCCTATTTTGAAAAGGGTGCCGTGGCCTTTGAGGGTACGAAGATCGTCGAGGTGGGCGAAGAAGCCGCCTTGTGCGCCAAATATCCCGATGCCAAAAAGATTGATGCTAAGGGCGGCGTCATCATGCCGGCCTTCATCAATGCCCATACCCATATTTATTCCGCTCTGGCTCGGGGCCTGAGCATCGTGGGCAACAACCCCACCAACTTCTTTGAAGTCCTCGACGGCACCTGGTGGGCCATTGACCGTCATCTCACCTTGAAGGGCACCAAGGCCTCGGCAGATGCGCTCTATATGGACTGCATCAAGCAGGGCGTTACCACAATTTTTGACCACCACGCCTCCTATTGTGAGATCCCTGGTTCTCTTTTTGAGATTGCCAAGTCCGCCAAGGAATTCGGTGTCCGCTCCTGCCTTTGCTACGAAGTCTCTGACCGCGACGGCGAGGAGAAGTGTCTCCAGGCCATCCAGGAGAACGCGGATTTCATCACCTACTGCGAAAAAGAGAACGATCCCATGCTCAAGGCCATGTTCGGCGGCCATGCCCTCTTTACCATCTCCGACAAGACCTTTGACCGCATGGTGGAGGCGAATAACGGCCGCACCGGATATCACATTCACGTCTCCGAGGGTATGAACGACGTCTACGACAGCCTCTTGAATTATGGCCGCCGTCCGGTGCAGCGCCTCCAGGATCACGGCATCCTCGGCCCCAAAACCATTCTGGGCCACTGCATCCATGTGAACACCGCGGAAATTGAGATCATCAAGGAAACGGATACCATGGTGGTCAACAATCCCGAATCCAATATGGGCAACGCCGTGGGCATCTGCCCGGTATTGCCGCTCTATAAAAATGGCATTCTCCTGGGTATGGGCACTGATGCCTACACCAACGACATGCTGGAATCGCTCAAGGTTGCCCTGTGCTCCCAGCGCTCCAACGCCTGTATGCCCAACGTGGCCTGGTGCGAGGTCACCGATATGCTCTTTAAGAACAACGCTAAGATCGGCGCGAGGTACTTCCCCGACGAGCTGGGTGTGCTGAAAGCCGGCGCTGCTGCCGATATCATCGTCATGGACTACAAGCCCTTCACCCCCTTCTCCGATGCCAACATCGACGGACATATGATCTTCGGGATGACCGGCCGGCAGTGCCAGACGACCATCGGCAACGGCAAAGTCCTGATGCTCGACCGCGAGCTCCAGGGCATCGACGAAGAGGCCGTCAACGCCCGCATCCTCGAGGAGTCCAAGAAACTCTGGGGCGCCTTGAATCACTGCGAATATTGAGGAGGAAACGACAATGAGTGAACGGATGATCCCCATTCCTTTTGACCAGCTGATGAACTGGCTGGCCACCGAGCTCCAGCGCGAAGGCACGGCCTTCGGCGTCCACCGCCCCTACTGGGCCGGAGAAAAGAAACTGCCCATCTTTGGCGGCGAATGGATCGAGACGCCCTTCGGCCCCGCCGCCGGCCCCAATACTCAGCTGGCGCAGAATATCATCGCCTCCTACTTCGCCGGCGCCCGGTTCTTTGAGCTCAAGACCGTGCAGAAGATGGACGGTGCGGATCTGGCCGCCTGCGTCAACCGCCCCTGCATCCTGGCCGAGGATGAGTGCTATAACTGCGAATGGTCGACGGAGCTCTATGTTCCTGAGGCCTACGAAGAGTATGTCAAGGCTTGGTTCGCGCTGAAGATACTGGCCAAGGTCTATGGCCTGGGCGATCCCAATGGTTTCGTATTCAACATGTCTGTGGGCTATGACCTGGCTGGAATCCAGGGTGAGAAGGTCAACAAGTTTATCACCGAGATGATGGATGCCTCCCAAACACCCATCTACAGCGAGTGCAAGGCTGTCCTCCGTCGGCTCTACCCCGGCGAGGCAGACTTCATCGACGGCCTGTCCGCTCAGATCTCCAATTCCGTCACAGTCTCCACTCTCCACGGCTGCCCGCCTTCGGAGATTGAGGCCATCGCCTCCTACTTAATCCGGGAAAAGCACCTGCACACCTTTGTCAAGTGCAACCCCACCATCCTGGGATATGCCTCCGCCCGGTCGATTCTCGATTCCATGGGCTATGATTACATCCAGTTTGGCGAGTTCCACTTCAACGACGACTTGCAGTATGTGGACGCCATCCCCATGTTCCGCCGCCTGCTGGCTCTGGCCGGGGAGAATGGTCTGGAGTTCGGCCTCAAGCTCTCCAATACCTTCCCCGTGGACGTCAAACAAAATGAGCTTCCCTCCGAGGAGATGTACATGGCGGGCAAGTCCCTTTTCCCACTGACCATCGAGATGGCCAACCGCATCGCCAAGGAGTTCGATGGCAAGCTGCGCCTGAGTTATTCCGGCGGCGCGGACTACTTCAACATCGACAAGATCTTCTCCTGCGGCATCTGGCCCATCACCATGGCGACCACCGAGCTCAAACCCGGCGGCTATCAGCGCTTCAAGCAGATCGGTGAGAAGCTGGAGAAGCTCCCCTTTAAGCCCTTCACCAAGGTGGATACCGTGGCCCTCTCAGCGCTGGCGCTGGAAGCCCGCCGGGATCCCCTCCACCAGAAGGCCGTGAAGCCTCTGCCCCGGCGGAAGCTCTATGAAAAGGTGCCGCTTTTCGACTGCAACACAGCTCCCTGCAAGGGCGGATGTCCCATTGGTCAAGATATCCCGGAGTACATTGAGCTTTGCCGTCAGGGCGAGTATGAGGCGGCGCTGCGGGTGATCCTGGAGAAGAACCCGCTGCCCTTTATCACCGGCACCATCTGCGCCCATCACTGCATGGACAAGTGCACGAGAAACTTCTATGAGCGCTCCGTGCAGATCCGGGCCACCAAGCTGGTGGCCGCCGAGCGGGGCTATGACGCTGTGCTGCCTACCCTGGTTCCTGCTGCGCCCAAGGCCGGCGTGAAGGTGGCCATCGTCGGCGGCGGCCCCACCGGCATGGCGGCGGCACACCTCCTGGCACGAGAGGGCGTAGCTGTCACCCTGTTTGAGAGAGAGGCCCAGCTGGGCGGCATTGTCCGCCAGGTGATCCCGGCTTTCCGGATCTCCGACGAGGCCATGGATAAGGATGCTGCCATGCTCTACAAGCTGGGCGTTGACGTCCGTCTCAATACCGAGGCGCCCTCTGTCCCCGACCTCAAGGCTCAGGGCTATACCCATATCCTCCTGGCTGTCGGCGCGTGGAAGCCCGGCCGTCTCGACATTCCCGGCAACGTTCAGCCGGTTATCGGCTGGCTCAAGGCGATCAAGGGGCTCTCCGGCCTGGAGCTTGGTCACGTGGCAGTGGTCGGCGGCGGCAACACCGCTATGGATGCCGCCCGGGCAGCTCTCCGCGCCGGTGCCAAATCCTCTACCATTGTCTACCGCCGTACCCGCAAGTATATGCCTGCCGACGCCGAAGAGCTGGAGCTGGCCATGGATGACGGCGTCAACTTCCTGGAGCTGGCTGCACCGGTGAAGCAGGAAAACGGCAAGCTGCTGTGCAAAAAGATGGTTTTGGGTGAGCCCGACGCCTCTGGCCGCCGCCGTCCGGTGGAGACCGACGAGACGGTGGAGATCGACTGCGATGTGGTCATTTCGGCTGTGGGCGAGAAGGTGGATCCCAGCGTGTTTGAGGCCGCCGGTGTCCAACTGGATGCCAAGGGCCTGCCCGCGCTCAAGACCAATGTGGAGGGCGTCTATGCCGCCGGCGACTGCTTCCGCGGCCCCGCCACGGTGGTCGAAGGCATTGCCGACGCCACGGCCTTTGCCACGGCTGTTCTGGGCGCTGCCCATGAGGCCTACATTCCTGCCGAGGCCCACGCCACCCGGGAGGATGCCATTGCCCGCAAGGGTGTGCTGTGCCTTTCGGCGAAATGCGAGGGCGACCGCTGCCTGAGCTGCAACGTGGTCTGCCAGTGCTGCGTGGACGTTTGCCCCAACCGCGCCAATGTGGCCATCGCATTGCCTGATGGACGGCATCAGATTCTCCATGTGGATCAGATGTGCAACGAGTGCGGCAACTGCCTGGTGTTCTGTCCCTACGACTCCAAGCCTTATAAGGAGAAGTTCACCCTCTTCCATGACCGGGCAGGTTTCGATGAGTCTACAGATAATACCGGTTTCCTGCCGTTGGGCGGAGACAAGGTGCTAGTACGCGTGAACGGTGCCGTCTCTGAAGTGGATCTCAAAGAACCCAACGACCTCGATCCGGCGGTGGAGACCATGATCCTCACGGTGCTTCATAACTACGCCTATCTCATTGGATAACTTATATTCCGCCCCTCTGCGCCAAAACGCAGAGGGGCGGAATTATGATTGGGTATTCATACGGTGGAGCGAACCGCCCCAGATTGTGCAGATAGCGTAAAAAGCCTCTATATGGAAATATAAAGTCTTAAGCGGATTGGTGCAGCGTGAGCGGCGCCGTTCCAGTTTTAAGCTGAATGCGCTCGTGGTTGTAAAAATAGATGTAGTGGTCAATCATCTCATTGGCCTCGCAGAATGAGGCCGGTTTATGATGGTAGACATACTCTGTCTTGAGAATAGTAAAGAAATTCTCCGCCATAGTGTTGTCATATTCCATGGAACTGAGTAGGAAGCCAATCGAAAAAAGCTCCGAGATCTCATCGCCATGCAGCGCCGCTCCGACAATCGGGAAAGCGAAGCCTGCACTTTTATCTGGGAAATTTGGCAATATGCAGCCATTCAAGAACTGGATGAAACGGTACGCAACTGCCTGATCAGCCGGATTTTGGTAGGTAAAGTGACAACGGAGGAAGGAAAAAATTCAGAAAGTTAAAATTATCTACAACTTTGTTGGAGAAGTTTTTTAGGCAATATAATATCTTCGATTTATTTCCCTGTTCTACTGGTATCATGGAAAGTATAATCATGTCTTGAGGTAAAATATGCGAAGAACCATAGAAAATCCCTATCGTGTGAATCACAAACTGTATTATAGACTTATTTGTTCTTTCTCGTTTGCCCTTCTCATCTCTTTTGTAATTGCATCAAATGAAAAGGAAAAGTCGTCAGCGCTTGTAGAGGTGCTCAAGAACTTGTCATATGGCTGTATCGCTTCCACTGTTGTAGCTTGGCTCATTGACATCGCAAACATGAAGAGATTAAACAGCAGCGCAAATCAATATTATGATGCCATTTATGGCGAATTGCGGTTTGAAATTGGAGCGTTTATTGGAGTATGGGCAGAATTGTGTGCTGTTTCATTCAAAGATAAGGACTATTATCAAGAAAAATACACATGGGATGACTGGTTCCAAATCGTAAAAGAAAACTATCAAAAATGTGATGACGGCAAACAAGAACAGTTATTCTCCTTTTATTGTAAGCAACTACGAGACGCAGATAATGCAGTTAGGAAATCAATTGGCCGCATTCGATCTCAGCAGCATATTCTCACAATCAACGGCATGATGAACTCAGAAATTCAGCAAATCATAACAGATTTTAATTTTGAATTTTACGCGTTATGGATAGATTTAAATGAATTAGCAAGCCGAGATATGTTTTGGACACACATGGAAGCAATTACAAACGATTTGCACAAGTACATTGAGAATTGGTCGGACATTCAGTATTATAACTTGCTTCTATTTCGCCCTTTTCATTTTTTTGAAAAAACGGATGAGCTTGTGAATGCAGTGACGGAAAGTAGTCTTTTATTTGCCCAAACAAGCAATAAAAAGGATAAACTGTTCCGTTTATTGAGATAAATTTTATCTAAGAACAAATATAAACTCTGCGCATAAAAATAAGTCAGTACCCCTCTTACTTCAAAGGGTACTGACTTATTTTTATGAATTCACCGCTTGACATTATTGCAAAGAGCTGATGATCCAGGAGGAGAGCGCAATGATGGACGGAGGCAAGTATATCTTGTAGCTTCGAGGGGTGCGGCCGTTTTTAGCGACAAGTTTGATATAACGAAGCATCCCCGCTACAAGTACCTTACCGCTTCCGACAAGGAAAACACCTTTGACATTGAGCGGTACATGAAACGCAGACCGACCATCGTGAAGCCGGATGAACCTTTTACCAATGCCATCGATGGTTTGCAGACCCTGGTCATCGCCTTGGGCGGCGGCCTGTGCGTGTGGGGCGGCTGCAACCTGCTGGACGGTTACGGCCGGGAAAACCCTTTTTCCAATGCGGATGTGTGATAAAGAAGCATAATAAACAAAACTGATAAAGACAGTCTCCCATGCTATTCCATAAAGTAAGATTTCTACACCAATTAACATGCTATTTAAGCGTGCCATTGACAGTTTGGTTTCCTTGTGCTAAAATAAACCAAAATTGAAGAAAGCGAGGTGGACAAAATGACGATTATTTTACTGGTAAAATCAAGTGCCATTTTGTCCGCTAGTTAAGTACCTTTCTGTACGGACATTCATGTCGCCTCTGATTTTATCAGAGGCGATTTTTTATTATAAATATGCAAACAAAAAGGAAAGGTACGTATCTAAGATTTAGTAGGAGCGTTTATATGACCTTAGGAACATTGCTATCGGAGCTGCATTACAAAAAGGAAATTGAATTGGCAGTTTTACAGAAAATCCGTAAGGACGAAAGAACGATTGAGAAAATCTCAGACTTCGCATACCATGGGGAAGATTTAAACTTCTCATTATGTGGGCGTATGCCATTAACCCGTTTAGCCGTGGTTACATATCTTTTACTTCGCAAGTATGATGATTATAGGGCAAAAGGGATTCCTGACAAGGTTATTTTTGATACATTTAGAGATGTTTCTTTACGGGCAAAGCTATACTATGATAGAACAGGCAAGATTGGAATTTCAAAGGAGGATGTTATCTGGTTTCGACATATAATGAATGTCGTTATTTTCAAAATTGGCTCGTTGCAGTTTCAGCCCTTTGAAATGATATATCTAGATGAAGAAACGATTGGCGAGCCATACATGACATTTACAAAGGAGCAGAAAGAAAAACTACCGACGGGATCACCCGTAATAAACTGTCACATCCAACAAGATGCGGATTTAAGTCCCGAAGCGGTTAAAGAATCTTTCCATGGCGCAAAACAATTCTTTTCAACTCACTTTTCGGCGCAGTACAAAGCGTTTCTATGCTACAGTTGGTTGCTTTATCCACCCATGGTAAAATGTCTCTCTCATAAGTCAAATATTAAACAGTTTGCTGCTAATTTTACAGTTATTGGTGCTTTTAGCGATCCGGAACAGGCAATCGAATATCTTCTTGAGCATAGGTCAAAAAAAGAACTTTCTCTCAATGCTACCACACTTCAAAAGTTAGCCGTTGACCACATTGAGCTATTTGGTTTTGCCTGTGGCATTATCGGATTATAAAATACTGTCGTGCTTTCGCTATGGCCGCTGAAAACTGAATATCGAATGCTCACCGGTGAAAGAGTGTGAGAAATCACAAAAGGTTTCCTACTCTCCTCTTTAACAGAGGAGCCCATAACTTCTCTAGGCTGGCAGAGCAATCTATCCGTTTGTGTACTTGCGGGATAAGGATACCTCGCTATGCTGACCATTTCTCTCCATCAAGGCTGAAAAGGACGTCCACATACTTGGAAGCAGCAAGTCTTTCCAAAAGATTTGCTGCTTTTTGAACCATTTTTTCAGGGAAACAGGCAAAGCTGTGCGTTTAGTATGAACAGAAAAATCCTACTGCTCACCTAGTTGCTATTTTCGGTTTTCCTGTATTACAGAGGATGGGAAAGGCTTTCTCCGGCATCAGGTGCACAGCGTCATTTTAGCGAAAGCGGGCAGGAGTTCCATTTACAGGATTATTAGTAGCAGAAAACGAGAAGCAGGCGGCTAAAACCGGCTTCCGATAAACGAGTAGTAGGCAAAGAGACACAAATTTATGCGGTTGCGATTTTCCGAAAAAGTGGCGGACGGAAGTGAGAGGAAGTTTGTGGGTCAATCCCAAATTCTGTGTAAAGTCCATTTCGGGTGCGAATAGAGCAAAATTTATTTGTTGCGGCAGCA
>CALXCW010000030.1 GCA_944386905.1 uncultured Oscillospiraceae bacterium | reverse complement strand
ACAAAGAACTTGGCACCCAGGCTTCGGCTGAAGTTGGCGCCATCATTGATGGGCGCCATCCCATGAAAGAAACGGGCGGCCGCAATACTGCGGCCGTCCGTGATATGCGGGGACAAATGTGAGGTTATCTGCACCACTTGTCTATGGCGTGGTCGCCCAAGGTCTGAAGATCTTGCACCAAGGCGCCCAATTCATTGATCATGCGGTCGGTATCGGCGGTGGGTTCACTGACCAGAGCATAGAGGGCACCGTTACCGACCAATGTACGGGCACCGGCGCCCAGGCTGATGGGTGAACCATTGGCCTTGGAAGAAAAAATCGACAGGAAAAAGCATTTTTGTAGTGAGACATAGATGACAATTCCACCTAGTACAATTAAGAGAATCTCGGGAAAAACCATTTCTTCTGCGACAAACAAAAGGGCGAGGCCTCCCAGAACCATAATTATGCCCAGAAGGATTCCAAAGACGTTGATGTTGAGACCATAGTAGCAATCCAGGCCAGAGACAGAGTCCAGTACAACTTCCTTGGAAATCCGGCTGGTGGCGGCTTTTGCCTGGAATAGAACACGCTTGTTGGTGACGGTCAGATATCCGGTACATTTGGGGCGTTTGACATTACTGCACTGATACTGGCGCACGATCCGCTCATTCTCTGCCAGTAATAGCCCGTTTAGCGGCGTGGAAGAAGGTTGAGCGGCTCGGGCCTGCTCATAATATGAAGGCTTTGTGTATGGAATAGCAGTGACGGACGGCTCCACAGCTGCCCCACAGGCGGGGCAGCTGGAAGCACCGTCTGGGATGCGGCTGCCGCACTCTTCACAAAATGGCATATATGATCCTCCCTAACATTTTTCTTGTCTTATGTGCATTTATTGAAAGACGCTTCTCACAGTTGAGGCTGCTCTTTGAGGAGAGCCATCGCGCTTAAAAGGGCACAATAGCAGATTGCCAACTGCGGCAGGAAGGGGAGTGTAGTGAAAGCCTGGATCAGTAGAACCAGAGCCAATGCACCCGCACCGCCTACGCACAGAGCCCGGAAGGTGTGCTCCTGCACCGACCAGACCAAATTCAGCACCAGCAGGAAAAGGCAGGGCATGATATAGTTGTAAGTACCAAAATCGTTGGCGAGCATACTCATCAGATTCAACACGCCGGTGAAGCCGAGCAGGAGATAGAGGGAGGCGGTGGCATATTTTTTGCTTTGGAATAGGTTGACCGCTCCCAAGCCCACGCCGATCAACGCAAGGATATCCACCCAATATAAGGTGATATAGACGCCGTAAGGGATGGAATTGCTGCTAAAGGAGAAAAACGAGCGCAGCAAATAGGTCAGCGCCACCAAAGCAAAGCCAATGACGGGGGCGATGCGGAAGGGATTGGCGGAGGAAAATAGTCCCTGCAGGTCACTGCGCAAAGAGCCAAAGAAACCGCCGGAAGAGGCAGCTTGCGTATAGACGGACTCGACATTGTCACAAACGGGACAGCTGCCGTTTTCCAGAGGTCGGCCGCACCGCTTACAAAAATTAGCCATTGTAACAACTCCTTGTGGAACGTGATGATTATACCATATGGGTACTTTTTACAATATAACACAGCTGGAGGTCTGGTGCAAGCGCCGAAAAATAGAGGATTTTTTCTCTAACAAATGGTAAAAATCAAAGAATTACTGTATGATTTGTGAGAATATCCTGACCTTAGTGAAATATGGGAAAGTTTGTGCGCTTTATCAAAGCAATGAACTGCTATCACGGGCAAACGCTTTCGTCAGTTTGCCCAAAATTAAAATTGGCTGCGCCCAGCGGACGCAGCCAAAGCAGTTATAGTTCGCAGTTGTTAACGGTGCGGGGGAAGGGCAGAACATCACGAATGTTGCCCATGCCGGTGAGATACATGACGCATCGTTCAAAGCCCAGGCCGAAGCCGGCGTGACGGGCGGAGCCATACTTTCTGAGGTCGAGATAGAAGCCGTAGTCCTCGGCCTTGAGGCCCAACTCCTCCATGCGGTGCAGCAGCGTGTCGTAGTCGTCCTCACGCTGGCTGCCGCCGATAATCTCGCCGATGCCGGGAACCAGGCAGTCCATGGCGGCAACGGTCTTGCCGTCGGGGTTGAGCTTCATATAAAACGCCTTGATCTCCTTGGGGTAGTCGGTGACAAAGACGGGCCGCTGGAACACCACTTCGGTGAGATAGCGCTCGTGCTCCGTCTGGAGGTCGCTGCCCCAGTGGACGGGATACTCAAACTGGTCGTTGTGCTTTTCGAGAATCTCAATGGCCTCGGTGTAGGTGACGTGGCCGAAGTCGGAGGTCATTACGTGGTGCAGGCGGTCGAGCAGCCCCTTGTCCACAAACTGGTTGAAGAAGGCCATCTCCTCAGGGGCGTTTTCCAGGACGTAGGCGATGATATACTTGATCATGTCCTCGGCCAGGCGCATGTCGTCGGTGAGATCGGCGAAGGCGATCTCCGGCTCGATCATCCAGAACTCGGCGGCGTGGCGGGTGGTATTGGAGTTTTCTGCGCGGAAAGTGGGGCCGAAGGTGTAGATGTTGCGGAAGGCCATAGCGAAGGTTTCGCCGTTGAGCTGCCCAGAGACGGTGAGGTTTGTGGGTTTGTTAAAGAAATCCTGAGAGAAGTCCACCTTTCCGTCCTCGGTTCGGGGCAGGTTGTTCAGATCCAAGGTGGTCACCTGGAACATCTCGCCGGCACCCTCACAGTCCGAGCCGGTGATGAGAGGGGTGTGAACGTAGACAAAGTCCCGCTCCTGGAAGAATTTGTGGATGGCGTAGGCAATGAGACTACGAACGCGAAACACGGCCTGGAAGGTGTTGGTGCGTGGACGCAGGTGGGTCATGGTGCGCAAGAATTCCAGACTATGGCGCTTTTTTTGAAGAGGATAGTCGGGGGTGGAGGCACCTTCTACGGTCACTTCCGTGGCCTGGAGCTCGAAAGGCTGCTTGGCATCTGGGGTCTCCACCAGGGTGCCCTTGATAATCAGAGCCGTGCCCACGTTGAGCTTGGAGACGGCCTGGAAATTCTCCATGGCATCATGGTAAACCACCTGGAGGGGATTAAAATAGGTGCCGTCGGAGAGGACGATAAAACCGAAAGCCTTGCTGGCGCGGATGCTCCGCACCCAGCCGCCGACCTGGATTTCTTTGCCGGCGTAGTCAGCAGTGCGGCGAAATAGGTCGCGGATAGAGATGAGATCCATGGTATTTGCACTCCTTAGTAAAAGTTGAAATCGGAATTACAGCAGCAGAACGCCGGCTGCTTCACAAGCGCTGCGGGTTTTTTCATCCCAGAGACTGCACTGCACTTCGCCGATGTGGCAAACACCGATGAGCAGCATGCACATGCGGCTCTGGCCAATGCCGCCGCCCATGGTCTGGGGCAGCTGGCCTTCCAAGAGCATCTTGTGGAAGGGGAGGTTGCGGCGGTCATCACAGCCTGCTTCGGTAAGCTGACGATCCAGCGACTGAGGGCTCACGCGGATGCCCATGGAGGATATTTCAAAGCTCTGCTGAAGAACTTCGTTCCAGAAGAGGATATCACCGTTGAGATCCCAGTCGTCGTAGTCGGGAGCACGACCGTCATGGGGTTTGCCGCTCTTGAGCTTGCGGCCGATGCCTTGGACAAAGACGGTCTTATATTCGGCGCAGATGCGGTGTTCGCGCTCCTTGGGGGTGAGCTCCGGCCAGCGATCCTCCAGCTCCTGGGCCGTGACAAAGGTCACTGTCCGACAGAGATTGGGATGAAGGCTGGGGAAGGCGACATTGACTGCCTCTGCGGTTTCACAGATGGCGCCCACGATTGCGCGGACTGTATTGTGGAGGTAAGCGTCGGTGCGGTCAGAGACGGCGATGATTTTCTCCCAGTCCCACTGATCCACATAGATTGAGTGGAGATTATCCACCTCTTCATCCCGCCGGATGGCATCCATATCGGTAAAGAGCCCCTTGCCCTCGTTAAAGCCGTAGCGCTTCAGCGCCAGCCGTTTCCACTTGGCCAAGGAGTGTACCACTTGCGCTTCAGTGCCCACATCGGGAATGTCAAAGCGTACAGGACGCTCGTAGCCGTTGAGGTTGTCATTGAGGCCGGAATTCTCTTCCACAAACAACGGCGCCGAGACGCGCCGGAGATTGAGGGCGTGGCCGAGATTGAGCTGAAAATTGCTCTTGATAAACTCAATGGCCCGCTGCATTTCGTACACGGAGAGGGGAGTACGATACCCCTCGGGAAGATAGACCTTGCTCATGGAGACACCTCGCTTTTGAAATTGGCTGCCAAAGAACGGCAGCGCATACCATATCGCTTAATATACAATACTTTTTCCTTTTATGCAAGACGAAAAGGGAGAATTTCGGCCTGTATCAGCTTTGAAGCTTCGTCTGCGTGAGATAGAGTTTGGCATAGGTTCCGTTGAGCGCCATCAACTCGCTGTGAGTGCCCTGCTCTTGAATGCGGCCGTTTTCCACCACCAAGATCCGCGTGGCATTGCGGATCGTGGAGAGACGATGGGCAATGATGAGAGTTGTTCTGCCTTTGGCCAGGGCGTCAAAGGCGGATTGAATCTTCGACTCGGTGATGGTGTCCAGAGCAGAGGTGGCCTCGTCGAGGATAAGAATGGGTGGATTTTTCAAAAAGATCCGTGCGATGGCGATGCGTTGTTTCTGGCCGCCGGAGAGCAGTGCGCCTCGCTCACCCACGTAGGTGTCGAAGCCGTCGGGCATTGCCAGAATATCGTCATAGATCTCAGCTTTTTTGGATGCTTCGATGATGTCTTCCATGGAAGCGCCGGGGCGGCCATAGCGAATATTTTCCAGAACGGTGTCGGCGAAAAGGAACACATCCTGCTGCACCACGCCGATGTGCTCGCGCAACGACTTCTGAGTCACATCCCGGATGTCCAGACCGTCGATAGAGATACTACCGGCGTTGACGTCGTAGAACCGTGGGATCAGCTGACAGAGCGTGGTCTTACCGCCGCCGGAAGGGCCAACCACGGCGATGGTTTCACCGGGCACGACATGCAGGCTCACATCATGGAGCACCTCCAGCTTATCCTCATAGGAGAAGGCCACGTGGTCGATGTCCACTTTGCCGCGCACTTCAGTGAGCACCTTGGCATCGGGCGCGTCGTCCAGCGTGGGCTTGGTGCGCATGATCTGGGTGAAGCGCTGCAGTCCGGCAAAGCCAACGGCGTACTGCTCAGCAAAGTTGGCCAGTTTGCGCACAGGAGAGATGAAGGTGCTGATGTAAAGGCTGAAGGTCAGAAGATCGATATAGTCCATACGGCCTTTCATGATGAGATAACCGCCTACGGTGACCACGGCTACGGACATGATAGAGAGGAAAAATTCCATCACGCCGGTGAATATGCCCATTTCCTTGTGAAACTGACGTTTGGAGGTGCGGAAACGGTCGTTTGCACCGGAAAACTTGGCGAACTCCACATCCTCGTTGGCAAAGGCCTTTGCGGTGCGGATGCCTGAGAGGGAGGATTCGATTTCGGTGGTAATAACGGCCACCTTGGCTTTCACCTGCCGGGAAACCTGTCCCAGCTTGCGGCGCCGGGACATGACCACCAGGATGAATACGGGAATTAGCAGGCTTACCACCAGGGCCAGCCGCCACTCGATGGTGAACATGATAAAAAGCGCGCCGACAATGGTGGCACAGGAGATAAAGAGATCCTCCGGCCCGTGGTGGGCCAGCTCAGTGATCTCAAAGAGATCTGAGGTCAAGCGGCTCATCAATTGCCCTGTGCGGTTTGCGTCAAAGAAATCAAATCCCAGGAGCTGCAGGTGCTGAAAGAGATCCTGGCGAATGTCCGCCTCCACCCGGATGCCAAAGGTGTGCCCCCAATAGGTGATGACGAAGTGCAAGAGAGAGCGAATTACATAGGCGACCACCACGATAGCCATTACCAGGAAAAAAGTCTGATAGGCATGGTTGGGCAAGAGTTCTTGCATGGCTGTGCGCGACACCAGCGGGTAGATGAGGTCTACCAGCGCCACAAAGAAGGCACAGCACATATCCAGGGCAAAGAGCCGCCGGTGTGGCTTAAAGTAAGAGAGAAAAATACGAAATACGCTCCAATTTTCAAAATCTTTCCTGTTCATCCAATCCATCTCGCTTTAACGCTATTTTTGGCTTATTATAAGATAAGATTTGCTGAAATGCAAATGGAATTGTGTTGCTTCGTGTGATACCATAATATAAAGGAGGCACTGTATGGAAACAATTGAGAAATTACCGAAGATTTTACATGTCGATCCATGGTTTGTAGTGGCGCTCAAGCCTCCGGGAGTGTCGTCGCAGGATGAACCGGGAGGTATGCCGCAATTACTGCGCCAAGCTATCGGGAAAGACTATGTGGCGCCGGTGCACCGGTTGGACAAGGCAGTAGGCGGCGTGATGGTCTACGCTCTCACGCCCCAAGCGGCTGCCGCCCTCAGCACGCAGATTGCGCAGCGGCAGATGGAGAAGCGGTACCTCGCTGTTCTCAGGGGTCGGCCGGCTGAACAGGCGGGAGAATTACAAGATCTGCTTTTCCACGATGTCAGGCGCAATAAGACCTATGTAGTGACCAGACCGCGGAACGGAGTCAAGGAGGCGCGGCTTTCTTATCGGATGGTTGCCGAGTGGACGGATATGAGTCTGGTGGAAGTGACGCTCCACACCGGCCGCAGTCACCAGATCCGCGCCCAATTTGCCAGCCGGCAGCTGCCGCTGGTGGGCGATGGCCGCTATGGCGATCGCGGCGGCAAAGAGCTGGGACTGTGGTCTTGGAGATTGACCTTTTTTCATCCACGAACCGGCGCTGCCATGACTTTTTCCCACCTACCACCTGTTTCACCACCCTGGGAGATTTTTGAGAGGGAATTGACAATGCTTTCTTCCGTGGTATAATAAATTTTCGTCGTCACTTTATGGAGAAAAGAGGATATTCAATGGAGAAAGAGAAAACCGTGCCGTCCTTGGGCGAGAATAAGATGGGCGTGATGCCCGTGGGGCGGCTGCTGGCCAGTATGGCCATTCCGATGATGATTTCCATGATGGTGCAGGCCTTTTACAACGTCGTTGACAGTGTTTTCGTCTCCCGCCTGAGCGAGAATGCCTTAAATGCTGTCTCCTTGGCATTTCCACTGCAAAACCTCACCATTGCGGTAGGCGTTGGTACGGCAGTGGGCATGAACGCCCTGCTCTCGCGGTCGTTGGGAGAAAAAAACCAGGAGATGGTGGATCGTTCTGCCAACACAGGCATCTTTCTGGCTCTGTGCAACTTTGTCGCCTTTGCCCTGATCGGTATTTTCCTGTCGCGACCCTTCTTCCAGGTGCAGACCGATGTGCAGGAAATCGTAGACTACGGCACAGACTATGCAACCATCTGTCTGGGCTGTTCTCTGGGCCTGTTTTGTCAGTTGTGCTTTGAGAGACTGCTACAGTCTACGGGCCGTACCGGCCTGGCCATGGTGACCCAACTGGTGGGAGCTGTGACCAACATCATTCTCGACCCTATCCTGATTTTTGGCCTGTATGGCGCACCGCGTTTGGAAGTTGCCGGTGCTGCTGTGGCCACGGTAGTGGGCCAGACGGTGGGCGCAGTCCTCGCCCTCGTCCTCAATTTTACAAATAACCATGAAATTCATATCAAGCCCACCATGATCCGTTGGCATGGCCGTGTGGTCGGTGAGATCTACCGGGTGGGACTGCCGTCCATCGTGATGCAGTCCATCAGCTCGGTGATGACCTTCGGCATCAATCAAATTCTCATTGCCTTTAGCACCACAGCCACTGCGGTGTTCGGTGCCTACTTCAAGCTCCAGAGCTTTATCTTTATGCCTGTCTTTGGCCTCAATAATGCCATGGTTCCCATTATATCCTATAACTATGGCGCGGTGCGACCGGAGCGGGTACGGCGGACTGTTCGCCTGAGTGTTATTTCCGCCACGTGCATTATGATCTGCGGTGTGCTGCTCTTTGAGCTCTTGCCCCAGCAGCTGCTGCTGTTCTTTGATGCCTCGGAGCACATGCTTACGATCGGCGTGCCTGCCTTGCGAATTATTGCCGTTCACTTTCTGTTGGCTGGCTTTTGCATTGTCGCGGGTTCTGTCTGCCAAGCCATTGGCAATCCCATGTATAGCCTCATCGTCTCGGTTTGCCGTCAGCTGGTGGTGCTGCTGCCTGTGGCATGGGTGCTTTCACGGTTCGGAGAACTGATGCTGGTCTGGCTGGCTTTCCCAGTGGCGGAACTTGTGTCACTGATACTGAGCTCCATCTTCCTGCGGCGCACCATGGTTTCTGCGGAGGCATCCATGGCAGCGAGACAAGCCTCTTAATTTTGCATTTGATGCGACGCGCACGGAACCTCCTTCCGTGCGCGTCGCATTTTGTGCACCTGCGGCATAGAATGGGCGCAGGAGGTGGAAACATGCTGGATTTATTGCTGGTTCTTTTGGCCGCAGCCGGTGGACTGATGATTTTGTGGTGCCTACTGGGTTTGTTGCTGCAGCCTGCATTTGGCAGAGACATGGTTACACTCTACTATGTTCAGGGGGATGGAGGAGAGCTGGAGCAGAAGGTGCGTGCTTATCGCTGGCTTCGGGAGAGCCGTTTTGGCGGCAGTCGCCTGGTGCTGGTGGACTGCGGCTTGGATGAGATGGGCTTGGGGATTGCGCAGATACTGCGCAATCGATACAGCTGGGTGGAGTATTGCCCACAGCCGGCTCTGCTGGATTACCTGGCTTTGAATGAGAAAGCGTCAGCACGTTGAAAATCTGACCATTTTATTGTAACATGGTAGCAAGATACAAAAGGAGGCGGGAGCTTGGAGCGCGAAATACTCTACGGCACGGTGGCGGCGGTTATTTTCCAAAATCCGGAAAACGGTTATACAGTGCTGCGCCTCAAAAGCCAAGACGACGAGCAGATCACAGTGGTGGGAACCATTCCCATGACAGCTGTGGGAGAACGGCTGGCCGTCACGGGCCACTGGACGGCGCATGCATCCTATGGCAAGCAGTTTGAAGCGGAACTGCTGGAGCGATACATGCCCGAGAGCCGCAATGAAATTCTGTCCTATCTCTCTTCCAGGGCCGTGAAGGGTATTGGTGAAAAGACGGCGCAGCGTATTGTGGCTGCTTTTGGTGAAAAGAGCTTGGATGTATTGGAACATAACCCGGAGCTGCTGGCGCAGGTGCCTGGCATCTCGCGAGCCAAGGCGGCGGAAATGTCAGAGAGCTTCAAGCGTCAGGTGGGTATGCGGCGGCTGATTGAATTTATGGCTGCACATCATCTGCCTGCTGCCCTGGCTGTTCGGCTCTACCGTGCCTATGGTGAGGAAGCCGTGGATGCGCTGCAGGAGGAACCCTACATGCTGGTGCAGCCCTATTTCGGCGCTTCCTTTTCAGTGGTGGATCAGTTTGCCATGGAACTGGGAGTGGCGGAGGATGATCCCCGCCGGGTGGAGGCGGGGGTGCTTTTTGAACTCGTTTTTAATCAGTCCGGAGGCCACGTCTTTATTCCCCGGGAAAAGCTGGCAGCGGCCACGGCGGCACTTTTGCAGCTGGGGGAAGATGTGGTACAGGCAGGGATTGAGCGCCTTTGCGAGTTGGAGCAGCTGCGGCTGGATCGCGTGGCAGGGCTTCAGGCATGCTATTTGCCGCAGCTCCACGAAGCGGAAGTGTATCTCTCGGCGCGATTGAAGGCAATGTGTGCCCAGGCACCCCAGCCGGTGGAGGACTTGGCACAGATTCTCGAGGAGATCCAACGGGAGGCGGATGTCACCTACGCCCCCAAACAGTTAGAGGCCATCTGTGCCGCTGCAGAGCATCAGGTGATTTTGGTCACTGGTGGCCCTGGCACAGGTAAGACCACGACCATGGCTGGGATTTTGCGGCTGTTTGACCATATGAGGCTCAAAACGCTCCTGGCTGCGCCCACTGGTCGGGCGGCGCAGCGATTGAGCGCCTGCACCGGGCGGGAAGCCTCCACCATCCACCGTCTGCTGGAGGCCCAGTTCGACGATGAGAGCGGAGCCCTTTGCTTTGTCCATGACGAGGCCGCCCCGCTGAAAGTGGATGCGCTGGTGGTGGATGAGACATCTATGGTGGATCTTCCGCTGATGCATGCCCTGCTGCTGGCGCTCCCGTCCCGGTGCCGCCTGGTACTGGTGGGCGACCCAGATCAGCTGCCGTCGGTGGGGCCTGGCAATGTGTTTTCCGACCTCATCCGAAGTGCGATCATTCCCACGGTCTGTCTGACGGAAATCTTCCGTCAGGCACGCGAAAGCCTGATTGTGATGAACGCCCATGCCATCAACCACGGCCAGTTGCCGAATCTGGGCGCGAAAAACCGCGATTTCTTTTTTTTAAAGCGTCGGAGTGAGGAGGCAGTTGTTCAAACCATTCAGGAACTCTGTGCTTGCCGACTGCCGGAGCGCATGGGCATTCCTTCAGCAGAGATACAGGTACTCTCACCCACTCGCAAGGGAACCTGCGGCACAAGAAACCTCAACGCGAAGCTCCAGGAGGTACTCAATCCTGCCACGCCTGGGAAAAAGGAAAAAAACAATGGTGATTTTTCCTTCCGCGAAGGCGACAGAGTGATGCAAATTCGCAATAACTATGATATACTATGGAAGAAACGCGACGGCACCGGCCAAGGCGCCGGTATTTTCAATGGCGATGTGGGACAAGTTACCGCCATCAATCATGCCGAGGAGCAGCTTACCGTCTCTTTTGACGACAAGGTGGCTGTGTATGATTTTGCCATGCTTTCAGAACTTGAGCCGGCCTATGCCATGACGGTGCACAAAAGCCAGGGCAGCGAATATCGCGCCGTGGTGCTGACCGCTTGGCGGGGGTCGCAGTATCTTCTTACCCGCAGCGTGCTCTATACTGCCGTCACCCGAGCCAAGGAACTTCTAATTGTCGTGGGTGACGAGGGCGTGATAGCCGCTATGACCAACAACGACCGTCAAACCCGTCGCTACAGCGGTCTTAAGCTCCGTTTGCAGGGGAGGGTGGGCCAGTGAGGAGCTTTTTTCAGTGGCTCATGGATCTGCTTTTTCCAACCAAGTGTATGCTCTGCGGCAAGCTCATGGACGACTATCGGGAGATTGTCTGCCGGAAGTGTCTTGATAACCTGCCGGAATGGGATGTCTCACCGCGGAAGGTCGGCGGTTACATCGGCTGCGCTGTGCCCTTTTTCTATGAAGAGCCTATCCGCGGTGCGATCCTCCGATTTAAATTTCATGGCATGCGAAGCTACGGCGAGCAGTTCGCTCAATGGATGGCCAATCGCATCTGGGCGGAGCTCGCCGGACAGTACGATTTTCTCACTTGGGTGCCCTGCAGTCGCCGTCGCCGCCATACCCGTGGCTTCGATCAGACGGAGGTCTTGGCCAAGTGCCTGGCAAAGGAGCTCTCCTGTCCCGTTTATCCTGTGCTGAAGAAGATCCGCAATAACCCCAAGCAATCTACCCTGGGTGACGCCGCAAGACGCCGGGCAAATGTTTTGGGCGTCTACCGGGTGGTTGATCCGGAACGTGTTAATGGTGCGCGGATTTTGGTGGTGGACGATGTTGTCACCACAGGCGCTACCCTGGAAGAGTGCAGCAAGATGCTTACCCTGGCCGGTGCGAAGGACTTGGTCTGCACAGCTATCGCTAGTGCCAGAATGGATCATAAAAAGTAGGTGTATCAATGTTCAAACTTTCAAGAGACTTGGGAATCGATCTCGGAACGGCGAATGTGCTGGTCTATGCCGAGGGCAAGGGCATTGTCCTGCGCGAACCCTCCGTGGTTGCCATTGATAAAAATTCCGGCAAAGTGCTCCAGGTGGGCGCGGCTGCCCGGAATATGCTGGGCAGAACCCCTGGAAACGTGGTGGCGGTGCGGCCTTTGCGCGAGGGTGTGATCTCTGACTATGAGATGACAGAGAAGATGCTCTCTCAATTTTTAAAACAGATCATTCGGTATTCCTTGGTCAAACCCAGGGTTGTGGTGTGTGTACCCAGCAGTGTTACCGAGGTTGAGGAGCGGGCTGTGATTCAGGCAGCGATGGAAGCAGGCGCCCGACGGGTTTATTTGATTGAAGAGCCCTTTGCTGCAGCGCTGGGTGCAGGCCTCGATCTCTCAGGCCCCAACGGCTATATGGTGGTGGATATCGGCGGCGGCACTACGGACATTGCTGTTTTGAGCCTCAACGATATTGCCGTTTCCTCGTCCATGGGCATCGCTGGCGATGCCTTTGATGAGGCCATTGTCATGTACGTTCGTCGCCGACATGGCCTGGTCATCGGTACCACAACCGCCGAGGAAATTAAAATCACCATCGGCTGCGTAGCCCCGCGGCCGGAGGAAGTGTCTATGACGGTCAAAGGAAGAGATGTGAAAACGGGCCTTCCGAAAGACGTGCTGCTTACCTCTTCGGAAATGCTGGAACTCCTGTCCCGGCCGGCGCGACTCATTGTGGATGAGATTCTGTCGGTTTTGGAGCAGGCGAGTCCTGAACTGGTGGCTGATATCTCTAAGAACGGTATTTTGCTCACCGGTGGTGGCAGTCTCATCTGGGGCATGGATCGCGTGATCCATGATAAGACCGAGATTCCCTGTATGGTGGCCGACAATGCCGAGAGCTGTGTAGCCCTGGGATGCGGCAAAAGCTTAAAGTGGATTAACGCCATGCAAGAGGGCACTATCAACATTGCACGTCGCAAGCTGATGAAGGAGTAAGGACACGGTTATCCGCGGGCACGGAAGATAAGCTGGGATCTGCACAAGCAGACCGATGAGGCGGCATTTACGCCGCCTCATTTCCGTGTGTGGCAGAAAAATCCGCTGTACACGCACAGATGTCCGGGCGTCACGGCAAAAAATATTTTTCCAACAAAATCACGATTTTTGTTGACGAAATTCGTATAATCTGCTATAATTCGTAATTGCGTGGGTTTATGCCCACAAAATCCCATCGGAGGAATGAACATGCTGGACGAACTAAAGACCGCGCGTAAGGTCGTCGGCATCAAGCAGCTCCGCAAGTCCCTCAAAGGTGGACAGATCCGCTGTGCGTTCCTCGCCGAGGATGCCGACCCAAATCTCACTGATCCCATCCGTACGGAGTGTGCGGCCCTGGGGGTGGAGCTCGTGTGCGTGCCCACCATGGAGCAGCTGGGCAAAGCCTGCGGGATCTCGGTGGGAGCCGCCGCTGCGGGGCTTTTGGCCTGAGGCGGTCAAAATTTAGGTCCCAACGGAATATCTGAGATATTTCGGGATAAAATAAACGCTGGAAACAGCAGAACTTGAGAAAGGAGGAAAAACATGCCTACTTTTAACCAACTGGTTCGTAAGGGCAGAGAGCAGGTCACCTACAAGTCCACCGCTCCCGCTCTGCAGAAAGGTATGAACACCCTGAAGAACTGTGCCACCGATCTGTCTTCTCCCCAGAAGAGAGGCGTTTGCACCGCGGTTCGTACCACCACCCCCAAGAAGCCCAACTCCGCTCTGCGTAAGATCGCCCGTGTGCGTCTCACCAACGGCTACGAGGTTTCTGCTTATATCCCCGGTGTGGGCCACAATCTGCAGGAGCACTCTGTGGTGCTGATTCGCGGCGGCCGTGTCAAGGATCTTCCTGGTGTGCGTTATCACATCATCCGCGGCACCCTCGATACCCAGGGCGTCCAGGGCCGTATGCAGGCTCGTTCCAAGTACGGTGCGAAGAAGCCCAAGGCTGGCAAGAAGAAATAATTTTTGCCCCGATTTATCTGACCCCATTATGCCTGATTGCAAGGCATGGCCTTGCTGAGTGGTTTTATATATAGAACCTCTTGGCAGGCACCAACGAAAGCACAACACTTTCGAAGTACCTATGAAATCATTTTATGAAGGAGGGAAGCGAAGTGCCCAGAAGAGGTAATGTTCCCAAGAGAGAAATTCTGCCGGATCC
>CALXCW010000029.1 GCA_944386905.1 uncultured Oscillospiraceae bacterium | reverse complement strand
TATACTATATATTGAAAATGATATGAGCCGATAGCCTCTCCCTTAGAACCTGAAAAGGAGCGAAACACATGAGCAGACTTTCCATCCGCACCAAAAGCGAAGCGCAGGCTGTGGTGGAGGATCTCTACCACAGCGTAGAGCGCCGCATCGCCTCGAGCCCGCCGGGACTGTGTCCCGTGGACATGACCTTGACCTTCCTCAACCTCTGCCATGCCCAATCCTGCGGCAAATGCGTACCCTGCCGCGTGGGCCTGGGCCAGCTGAGTGCGCTGCTGCGCCAGGTGTTGGACGGTACCGGCACACTGGAGACCATTGATACCATCGAAGCCACCGCCCAGGTGATTCTGGATACGGCAGACTGTGCTATCGGCGTGGACGCTGCGCGGCAGGTGCTCATGGGGATGCGGGGCTTCCGGGACGACTATATCTCCCATGTGACCGAAGGCCGCTGCTTGGGCGGACTGGAGAATCCTGTGCCCTGTGTGGCGCTGTGTCCTGCCGGGGTGGATATTCCCGGCTATGTGGCGCTTATTTCCGAGGGACGGTATGCGGATGCGGTCAAACTCATCCGCAAAGATAATCCCTTCCCCACGGCTTGTGCCTACATCTGTGAGCATCCCTGCGAGGCGCGCTGCCGCCGCGGCATGATCGATGATCCCATCAACATCCGCGGCCTGAAAAAGTTCGCCGTCAATAACGCGGGCTTTGTGCCCAACCCGCCCTGCGCGCCGGATACCGGCAAGCATGTGGCCATCGTCGGCGGCGGCCCCGGCGGTCTCTCGGCGGCATACTATCTGCGGCTTATGGGCCACCAGGTGACGGTGTACGAAAAGCAGAAGAAGCTGGGCGGCATGCTCCGCTACGGTATCCCCAGCTATCGCTTCCCGCGGGAAAAGTTGGACGAGGAGATTGCCTCGATCCTCTCCACCGGTATTGAAGTGAAGCTGGAGACGACCATCGGCGAGGATATCACCTACAACGACCTGCGCAGACAATACGATGCGCTGTATCTCGCCATTGGTGCCCAGACTGACAAAAAGACCGGCATCCCCGGTGAGGACAGTCACGGTGTTATCTCCGCTGTGGAGATGCTCCGCGGCATTGGCGACGACGTTATGCCCGATTTCACCGGCAAAAAAGTGGTGGTCATTGGCGGCGGCAACGTGGCCATGGATGTCACCCGCAGCGCCATCCGTCTGGGGGCTTCCAAGGTGAGCTGTGTCTATCGCCGCCGCCAGGCCGATATGACGGCCCTGCCGGAGGAGGTAGAGGGCGCGCTGGCCGAGGGTGCGGAGCTTCTTACGCTCCAGGCGCCGGTGCGTATTGAAGCGGATGCGGCGGGCAATGCCGTGGCTCTGTGGGTACAGCCCCAGATCATTGGCCCCGTGGGACGCGACGGCCGTCCCCGCCCCCATCAAGCGGACTGTCCGGAGGTGCGGATTCCCGCCGACCTGGTGCTGGTGGCCATCGGCCAAGGTGTGGAAACGGAGTATTTCGAGCAGGGCGGCGTCCCGGTGCGCCGGGGCAGCTTCCTGGCCGAGGAGGACAGCAGCCTGGACACCCAGGAGGGCGTTTTTGCCGGCGGCGACTGCGTCACCGGCCCCGCCACAGCCATCCGGGCTATTGCAGCCGGCAAGGTTGCTGCAGCCAATATTGACGAATATCTGGGCTTCAACCATGTCATCACCACCGACGTCAAGATCCTGCCGCCGCCCCGGCTCAATAACCTGCCGCCCCATGGCCGCGTGACCATCTGTGAGCGGGAGGCCAGCGAGCGAAAGAAGGACTTTGCCTGCATCGAATGCGAAATGAGCCTGGAAGAGGCCACCACGGAGGCGACTCGCTGCCTGCGGTGCGACCACTTCGGCTACGGCAGCTTTAAGGGAGGGAGAATTGACAGATGGTAACGCTGAGCATTGACGGCAAGACCGTAACCGCCCAGGAGGGCACCACCATTTTAGAGGCCGCCAGAGCCAACGGGATCAACATTCCAAGTCTCTGCTACCTCAAAGACATCAATCAGATTGCGGCCTGCCGCGTATGCGTGGTGGAGATCAAGGGGATCAGCCGCCTAATGCCCGCCTGTGACAACCAGGTGGCCGAGGGTATGGAGATCTTCACCAACTCTCCCCGGGTGCGCCAGGCCCGTAAGACCAACTTGCAGCTCATTCTCTCCCAGCACGACTGCCGGTGTGCCACCTGTATCCGCAGCGGCAATTGTACCTTGCAGAAGCTGGCCAACGATATGAATCTTCTGGACACGCCCTATGAGACGGAGCTGCCCATCACCCGGTGGAACCGGAATCTGCCCTTGATCCGCGACGCAGCCAAGTGCATCAAGTGCATGCGCTGCGTGCAGATCTGCGACAAGGTGCAGAGCCTCAACATCTGGGATGTAGCGGGCACCGGTTCGCGCACCACGGTCAATGTCTCCAAAAACCGCAGGCTGGAGGAAGCCGACTGCGCCTACTGCGCCCAGTGCGTCACCCACTGTCCCGTGGGCGCGCTCCACGAGCGGGACGACACGGGCAAGGTGCTCCGCGCGCTGGCCGACCCCGACATTATCACGGTGGTGCAGGTGGCGCCCGCCGTCCGCGCAGCCTGGGCGGAGGACTTTGGCCTTCCTCTGGACGTGGCCACCCCCGGCCGCATGGTTTCTGCGCTCAAGGCTCTGGGGTTTGACTATGTCTACGACACCAATTTCTCTGCCGACCTCACCATCATGGAGGAGGGCAGCGAGTTTGTCGAGCGCTTTACCCACCGCGATCAGTACCCCTGGCCCATGTTCACCTCCTGCTGCCCCGGCTGGGTGCGGTTTGTGAAGAGCCAGTTCCCCCAGTTTACCGCCAACCTTTCCACTGCCAAGTCGCCCCAGCAGATGTTTGGCGCCGTGGCCAAGACCTACTTCGCCGAGAAGATGGGCATTCCCCTGGAGAAGCTCAAAGTGATTTCGGTGATGCCCTGTGTGAGCAAGAAGGCCGAGAGCGACCTGCCTACCATGCGCGGCGATAACGGTGAGAAGGATGTAGACATCGTCCTCACTACGCGGGAGCTGGCACGGCTATTAAAGAGCGACCATGTGGATATCACGAAGCTGCCCGAGCAGCTCTTTGACTTCCCTCTGGGTACCGGTACCGGCGCCGCGGTGATCTTCGGCGCCACCGGCGGTGTCATGGATGCTGCGCTGCGCAGTGCCTACTTCCTCATCACCGGCCGCAATCCCGATGCCGATGCCTTCCTGCCGGTGCGCGGCATGGACGGCTGGAAGGAGGCCGCCTTTGATATCCCCGGAGCCGGCACTGTCCGGGTGGCGGTAGCCCACGGTCTGGCCAATACCCGCAAGCTGATGGAGGCCATTCAGGCGGGAAAAGTGGAGTACGACTTTGTGGAGGTCATGGCCTGTCCCGGCGGCTGCGCCGGCGGCGGCGGCCAGCCCATCCACGATGGCCTGGAGATGGCCGCCCTCCGCGGCTCGGTGCTCTGGGAGCTGGATCACAACAGCAAGTTCCGCTTCTCCCACGAGAACCCGGAGGTGCACACCCTCTACCAGGAGTATTTGGAGAAACCTCTGTCGCATAAGGCTCATCATTTGCTTCATACCGATCACACTGCCTGGGATATGCCTAAGCCCCGGCTCTGACAGCAGCGCTTGCCCGCGGTGGCGCGTGGAGAAAACCTCTCCCGCGCCCCGCGGGCGCTGCATTTTTCCAGGCAGTTCTTGTTTCAGCGCCGGCAGTGTGGTATACTGACTAAAGGAAAGGAAGGGATGAGCGATGCTGCGTAAAACCGTGTTTTCCATTTTCGTGGGATTTTTCCTGCTGGGCTGCGCGCTGCCGATGCTGGCGAAGCTGCTGGTAGAATGCGGCGCACTCAATCACCAGTCGCCGATCTATGCGCTGCTGGAGCTGGCGGGGCTGCCACTGCTCTTCTGCGGCCTGGGCGGCATGCTGACGCTGCCGGTGATGGGCAAAGCCTCTCGCCGTGGCCGCCATTTTTACCGGGTGGTGGGCATCGCTTTCCCACTGCTGTATTTTATCAGCCTGGTGATACCTGGGCTGTGGCTTACGGCCACGTGGATCGGTGAGTCTCCGGCCTTATTCTTAATTCCGGGAGTATGCCTAGCTCTCACCATCCCCGGCAAGAGCCCTACGGCGGGCAAGTATGCCGCAAAAAAGGAAAAGAAGAAAAAATCGTGAGCGGGCGGCCTTGGTTTGCCCGGCTGTAAGGAGTGTTTCCATGTTCTCTCAGGCGCCACGTGTAATTTATCGCCGCAATCAACTGGTGGAGGTGATCTGCCAGCTGCGGTTTCCCACCATTCTCTCCATCTCCGCCCATGACCCTGCGGAGTTTCAGGAGGCCATCCGCGATGTATTTCCTCAGTACCTCCGGCGGGAGGATCGCCCGCCGCTGAAGGTCACGCCGGTACCCGGCCAGCTGCCCAAGGTGGAGCAGCCCCGGGCGGTGACCAACTATCAGTTTTCCACGGCGGATGGACGCTACCGCATCAATCTCACCCAGGATTTTATTTCCCTGACCTGTACTCGGTATGCCTGCTGGGAGGACTTTGCCCGGATGATGGACAAGCCTTTGGCCAGTTTTATCCGTTTGTACCATCCTGCCTATTTCCAGCGTGTGGGCCTCAGATATCTCAATGCGTTCTCCCGGGAAGCGCTGGAGCTGACGGAGGTGCCCTGGCGGGATCTGCTGGATCCGGCTTATCTGGGACTGCTGGCCACGGAGGAGCTCTCGGAGCGGGCCTTTGCCCGCTGTACCCAAGATGTGGACGCGGCTATCCCAGGAGGCTGCCGAATGAAGCTCCATGTGGGCCCGGGGCTCATTAAGCGGGGAAACGACACCTCCGACAAGGAAGTGAAGATGATTTTTGACCTGGATGTGTCCATGGCGGGAAATGTGCCGGTGAATCTGGCTGCCGCCAGTATGCAGACCGTCCACACCCAGGCCGGTGCCATATTCCGCGATGCGCTCACCGACACCCTCCACGATGCAATGGAGCCTGAGGCGTAAAGACGGAGGCAGTAATATTTGCGCGAAAGGCGCAACTTTGGGGAAAATCTGTCGTCTATCTAATAAGATATTTTGCCGCTGCCTGCTTGGAGCGGGCGGCGGCTTTCCCATGATTGCAAGGAAGTGAGGAAACATACTATGGGTTCCGTCAGTCAGATCATCGGAGAGGTGAAAAAAGTTATCGTCGGCAAGGACAGGACACTTCTGTGGGTGCTCACCACCATCCTGGCCCGGGGCCATATCCTGCTGGAGGACATCCCCGGTGTGGGCAAGACCACCATGGCGTTGGCCTTTTCCAAGGCGCTGGGCCTCTCCTATAGCCGCGTACAGTTCACGCCCGATGTACTGCCCTCTGATATCACCGGCTACAGCGTTTACCAGAAGGAAACCGGCACCATGGTCTACCAGCCCGGCGCCGTTTTGACCAATGTCTTTCTGGCCGATGAGCTCAATCGTGCCACCTCCCGCACCCAATCGGCCCTTTTGGAAGCCATGGAGGAGGGGCAGGTCACTGTGGATGGCCAGACCCACCTTCTGCCGCAGCCCTTTCTGGTCATTGCCACCCAGAACCCCACCGGTGCTTCCGGCACACAGTTATTGCCCGACAGCCAGATGGATCGCTTTACCATCCGTCTGTCCATTGGCTACCCGGCACCTGGAGATGAGCGGGAGCTGGTCTTGGGCCGCCAGCAGGGAAATCCGCTGGAGCTCGTGCGCCAGGTGGTCAGCCGTCAAGAGCTGATTGCCCTGCAAAATCAGGCGGACAGTGTCTATATCAAGCCCGAGGTGGTGGACTATATGGTGGCTCTGGTGAGCGCAACCCGCACCGATCCCATGATTCTTCGCGGAGCCAGCCCCCGGGCCACCCTGTCCATGGCCTCCATGGCCAAGGCGGTGGCCATGCTCAAGGGACGGGACTTTGTCACCCCCGACGATGTGCAGACTGTTCTGGTGGACACCATCAGCCACCGCCTGCTCCTGGCGCCTGAGGCGGAGGCCAGGGGCATCTCCGCCGGCAGGCTCCTGCAGGAGATCCTCCGCAAGACACCCGCGCCCAAGCTCCGCTGAGTGGTCATGGTTAAAAATTGGTTTGCATACCTGCTGGGCCTGGGCGGCACAGTGGTGTTCCATATCTATTATTTTGGGTGGTACTCCTGGTTTTTACTGGTGCTGGCGCTGGTACTTCCCTGGTTTTCTCTGATTATAAGCCTGATGTCCATGCTGCGCACGCGGCTGAAGCTGGAGGCGCCTCCTGCTGTCTCCTGCGGCGAAGCGGCCTACGTCACGGTCACAGCGTTCAGCGGCTTCTTGCCCCAGTCCCATCTGCGTTTTCGCCTGACGGTTACCGCTGCAATGAGCGGGAAAAAGACTGTGCTGCGCCAGCGAGTGCAGAACCAGGGCAGTTATTATGTGCCCCTGGATACAGGACACTGCGGCAGTTATCTCTGTCGCGTGGAAAAGCCGCGGGTCTATGATTACCTGGGTCTTTTTTGGATACCGGTGCGAAGGAGTGAAGCGGTTAATACCCTGGTGCGGCCGGTGCCCCAGGCGCCTGCAAAGCTGCCGAATCTCAGCCAATTCCTTCTGCGCCGCCTCAAGCCCAAACCGGGCGGCGGCTTTTCCGAGGAGCATGAGTTGCGGGACTATCGCCCGGGTGACAACCTGCGAGATATTCACTGGAAGCTCTCGGTCAAAACCGATCGGCTTATTGTTCGGGAGGCCCAGGAGCCGGTACGGGGGCTTACCCTGCTGACCTTTGATCTCCGGGGCGATGAGGAAACTGTGGATTCTACTTTGTCGCAGCTTGTGTGGCTGTCGCAGTGGCTCTGCGACCACGATACGCCCCATCAAATTCTCTGGCTTGACCCGGCGGACTGCCATTTGGCCGGCGCTGCTGTGGAGACGCCCGAAGCCCTTGAGCAGCTGATAGATCGACTGTTGGAGACACCCCTCCGGGAGGACACGCCTTCATTGGAGGGCCGGAGCTTCCCAAGGGCCACCTGGCGCTGCCACGTGGTGCCTGGTGAGGAGGTGAAGCCGTGAGACAGGAAAAGATGACACTCTCTCTGTTCCTGATGGGAACGCTTCTGGCTGGCCTGGTGGCGCTGGCTGCCCAGATGTGCCTCAATGAGGCGTTTTCCCTGGGCGCCGACCCGCGGCTTTTAATAACGGCTGCGGTGGCGGGCGGCCTGGGCGCCACTGCGCTGATGTGCACGCGTAGGATGTGGCCTTCTCTGGCCGCTGCAGCTGGAGTGGCTGCGGTCGCCCTTTGGCAGGCCGGCACTGTGGCATCGAGCTTTTTGGGGATACTCCGGGCTGTCAGTGAGCTATTTGCGGCTTGCTATTCCTTTGTGCCGGTGCTGGGCACGGCAGGGGGCAATCCCGCCTGGGTGCTGATGCTGCTGGCGCTGCCCTTGGCTTGGGTGACCGCGTGGGTGGTTTGCCGGGAGGGCAGTGTGGCGGCAGTGTTCCTGGTCAGTGCGCCGGTGCTGCTGCTGTGCCTGATGATTGTTGACGTGGCGCCGGTCTTTTGGCTGGTGCTGCTCACTGCCGTGCTCCTTTTGCTGCTCTTGACCCAGTCGGTGCGCACCAACAGCTCCCGAGAGGGGGGACGGCTTTCCTGGTGGCTGGTGCTGCCTACAGTGATTCTCGTGGCAGCCATCACGGTGCTATGGCCGCCGGCGGACTATGTTCGCGCCGACTGGTCGGATACGCTGCAGACGCTGGCCGAGGCCAAGCTCAGTCTCCAACGCTTGGGTACGACCATTCTCTACCGTGGCCCGGGCTGGAACAGCAGCTTGAAAACAGTGGATCTCTCCGTGGTGGGCCCCCGGGCCCAAACGGGCCGGGCCGTGCTCTCTTATTCCGCATCGACCAAGCTCGATTATCTCCGGGGCGTGTCTCTGGGAGTCTATGAAAATAATACTTGGTCGGCCATTCCCCAGTCGGATTATACTGCGCAGAGCTTTGCCATCCAGCCCCAGCTGTCCCTGGGTCTGAACGGCGACCGGGAGCAGTATCTGCAAGTCACCACCTATGCGAGCCTGCCGGTGCTCTACACTGCCTATGGTCTCAGCGAGATTCCTGACTTTGGGCAGGCTGTGGACGACGCCTATCTTGCCAACCGTGAAAACCGCAGAGAGTATCAGATCTCCTACAATGTTGTCCGCGGGGATGCCGGCGACGCGCTGGATGCGTATGATGCCTTTGTCTATGAGCACTATCTACAGATCCCCAAGGAGCTGCAAGAACCGCTGGAAGAGATCCTCGACGCAGCGGGGCTGCGGGCAGCCTCTGCCGCCGAAGCAATCGCTGCCTGGGTGCGGGAGCTGGGAACCTATGACCTCAATACCCCGGCTGTGCCGGCAGGGGAGGACTTCGTGCTCTACTTTTTGACCCAGAGCCAGCGGGGTTACTGCGTCCACTTTGCCTCGGCCACAGTGCTTTTGATGCGCGCGCTGGGAATTCCGGCGCGGTATGTCACTGGCTATGCTGTTTCCGGTGCGGCGGGGGAGAGCCAGCTGGTCACCGAGGACAACGCCCATGCCTGGGTGGAGTATTACGTCTCTGGAGTGGGCTGGGTGCCGGTGGATCCGACCCCTGCCGAGGCGCTGACCGCTACGGAGCCGGAAAAGGAGGAAGAGGTGCAGGCCACCACAGAGCCGGAAGAGGAGACGCCGCCCCAGGAGGAGCCTGCACCCTCCGAGGAACCGGACACGCCCGAAACGCCCGGTGAGGCGGAGGGGATGTCCGGATCGCAGACGCATGATTCGTCATCCAAGGAACAGCCTGATCTTCGGTGGCTGTGGCTGCTGACGCTGCCGGGGGCTGCGGGCCTTATATGGCTGCGGCGAGTGCTGGTTCTTCGCAGCCGCCTTGAGCGCTGCCGCCGGGGCAATCCCAATCGCCGCGCACTGACGCTGTGGCGCTGGCTGTGCCACCTCTCCAAGGCCAACGGCGTGCCTCTGGATGAATCGCTCTATGCTCTGGCCGAAAAGGCACGTTTCAGTCAGCACACGCTCACCGAAGAGGAGCTGCAGTTGCTTCAGAAGGCGCGAAATCAGCGTATTGAAGTGCTCCGCACCCGACCTTGGCGGATCCAGCTGTGGGATCGCTACGGCAGGGTACTCTACTGAGCAAACTGAAAAACCGGCAAGCCTCCCTGCGAGGCTTGCCGGTTTGAGACTGTCAAAAAACCTCGCTACCAGTGCCCGTGACAGAGCAGCGGGGAATGTGTGCAAGGGGTTAAGACCCCTTGCACGTTCAAAAAGGGATGGATTTTTCAACTTTTCGAAGTTGAAAAATCCTGAGGCAGCGTGGCGAAAAGACTTTTTCGACACGCTGAAACCGGCAAGCCTCCCTGCGAGGCTTGCCGGTTTATGTGATTTACTGGATATGGGCGTGGTTGTTGATGTGGTCGATGCAGTAGCAATAATAGCCGTTGCACTTGGAGCAGTAGCGGAACTCCAATCCCGGATAGTCGGTGTCGGTGCGGCCGCAGACGGTGCACTTGTGACGATAGGGCTTCTGACCGGATTTGCTCTGGTAGTCCTTGGCCCAGTCGGGGTTCGGCTTGGACTTCCTTTGGGTGAAGCCGGTGAAATGCGCGCGGCTTCTGCTGTGACCCCGGGTGAGGAAATCCGGCAGCACGCCCAGAATATCGGAACCGAAGAAGAGAAAGTAATTCAAGAGCGCGAAGAGCGGGAAAAGGTTGTAGGGGAAGGAATAGAAAAATACCATGAAAATGGTCGTGGCAAAGTAAAACCAGGCCAGGTATTTCATCTTCAGCGGGATGATAAAGAAAAGCAGCACTTGATTTTCCGGGAACAGCGTGGCAAAAGCCAGAAGGAGGCTTAGGTTCAGAGAGCCCACCGTGGCAAAGCAGTTCAGAATCAGCGCAGCGATGTCGGTGATGAGAACGCCTGAGAAGTAAAATAGATTGAAGCGGAAGGTGCCCCACTGTCCCTCTATCACCCTGCCGATGTAGTAATAGAAATACATGGAAATGGCAAAGAACAGGATGTTGGAGCTGCTGGGAATAAAAATATAGGTGATCAGCCGCCAAAGCTGTCCATGTAGGATGGAAGTGCGGTCAAAGCACAAAAATGAGTAGAGCAGGTTGCTAGGGTCGATTCTCATAAAGAGATACATGATGGCTGTGCCGATAACGATATAGAGCATCAGATTGTGGATGCCTTTGTCCTGGTGTCGGTAGCAAAAGCGCTCAAAGTCTCTGCGCAAGTTTTTCAACGGGATGACCTCCTCGTGTGGCTTTCTCCTATTGTAGCCTACCCAGGAAAAAAAGTCCATAAACGAATTATGAATTTATTTTGCGCCTTTCTGGGAATAATTTTGAAAAAAGATTGACAATTGCCGTTTAACAGATATAATGTATATGTTAATTGAATAGCCTTATCAAGAGTGGCGGAGGGACCGGCCCTATGAAGCCCGGCAACCTGCGAAAGCAAGGTGCCAATTCCGGCGGTAGCAATCGAAAGATGAGGGAACTTACTTCTTCGCGCTCCGTCGCCGGGGCGTGTTTTTTTATTTCCCCCAGCCCAGAAAGGAAGGAATCATGCAAAAGAGAATTTTTACCTCTGAGTCCGTCACAGAAGGTCATCCCGACAAGGTTTGCGACCAGATTTCCGACGGTGTGCTGGATGCTATTTTGGCCCAGGATCCCATGGCTCGCGTAGCCTGTGAATGTGCCACCACTACCGGCATGGTGCTGGTGATGGGAGAAATTTCCACCAGCTGTTATGTCGATATTCCGGCGGTGGCCCGCCAGACACTGCGCCGCATCGGATATGACTGCCCCGAGGCCGGATTCAACGGCAATACCTGCGCAGTGCTCACGGCCATCGACGAGCAATCCGGCGATATCGCCATGGGCGTGGATAGCTCTTATGATTTTGCCGGTGACACCGGTGCCGGCGACCAAGGCATGATGTTTGGCTTTGCCTGCGATGAGACGCCCACCCTGATGCCCGCGCCAATTGCCTATGCCCACCAGCTCAGCCGCGCTCTGGCCACAGCCCGCAAGTCCGGCAAGCTCAAATGGCTGCGGCCCGACGGCAAGAGCCAGGTGTCGGTGCGCTACGGCGAGGACGGCGCCGTGGAGGGCATCAGCACCGTGGTTATCTCGACCCAGCATGCCGAGGACATTGCCATCGACGATCTCCGTGAGGCTGTCATCGAGGAGATTATCAAGCCCACTTTGCCTGCGCACCTGGTGGACGGCGATACCCGTTTCTTAGTCAACCCGACGGGCCGCTTTGTCATCGGCGGCCCCGTGGGCGATTCGGGCCTCACCGGCCGCAAGATCATCGTGGATACCTACGGCGGCTATGCCAGCCACGGCGGCGGCGCGTTCTCTGGCAAGGATCCCACCAAGGTGGATCGCAGTGCCGCCTATATGGCACGGTATATGGCAAAGACAATTGTTGCGGCGGGCCTGGCGAAGAAGTGCCAGATTGAACTGGCTTACGCCATTGGTGTGGCCCAGCCCGTCTCGGTGCTGGTGGATACCTTCGGTACCGGAAAGATTGCCGATGAGACGCTTGCCGCTGCGGTGAGCCGTACCTTCGACCTGCGGCCTGCCGCCATTATCGACGCACTCCAGCTCCGCCGCCCCATCTACAGCCAGACGGCTGCCTACGGCCATTTCGGCCGGGACGATCTGGATCTGCCCTGGGAAAAGACCGACCGGATCCAGCAGCTTCTTGCAAATTGCTGAAAACTGCGGTATAATTCTGGAAGATTGAACAGGGATATCCCCTGGTAGGAGCTATGACCATGAAAAAAATTGAAATTATGGGCTGCGGCTATATCGGCCTTCCGACTGCCGTGACCTTTACCCTGGCCGGTTACACCGTCTGCGGCTTTGACATCAATGAAAGGGTGGTGGAGCAGCTCAACGCCGGCCATATCCACATCGTAGAGCCCGGCATGCAGGAGGCTCTGCAGGAGGCCCTTTCCACAGGGCGACTTCATTTCACCACGAAACCGGAACCGGCGGATGTGTTTATCATCTGCGTCCAAACGCCCTACCGTGATACTGCCGAGGGCAAGCGGGTGTCCGACATGCGCTTTGTGGAAGCTGCGGCGAAGAGTGTCGGCGGCGTGCTTCGCGCTGGGAATCTCTGTGTGCTGGAGTCCACTTCGCCGCCCTATTCCACTCGACTGGTGGAATCCATCGTCGCAGAGGAGAGCGGCCTGGCAGCGGAAGAGTTTATGACGGCCCACTGCCCTGAGCGGATCATTCCCGGGAGAATGCTCATTGAGCTCCGGGAGAACGACCGTATCGTGGGCGCTACCCGGCCCGAGGCCGCGGAGTATGCCAAGGAGATTTATGCCCCTGTGGTCACCAAAGGTACCATCCGCGTCACAGATGATCTGACTGCCGAGATGTGCAAGCTGGTGGAAAACACCTTCCGCGATATCAACATCGCCTACGCCAATGAACTGAGCAAGGTCTGCGACAGGTTGGGCATCGATGTGTTCCGGCTGATTCAGCTGGCCAACTGCCACCCCCGAGTCAATGTCCACACCCCCGGTGTGGGCGTGGGCGGCCACTGCATCGCTGTGGATCCCTGGTTTATCCACGAAAAATTTGAGGATATTACCCCTCTGATCTACGAGGCCCGGAAGGTCAATGACGGGAAACCCGCCTGGGTGGCCGACCGCATTGCGCAGGATGTGGCGCCGGGGAGCACTGTGGCGGTGCTGGGTATGAGCTTCAAGGCCAACATCGACGACATCCGTGAGAGTCCTTCGGTGGAGCTGGCAAGAATCCTCACGGCCCGCGGTTACCAGGTTTTAGCCTGCGAACCGTTTGTGCCGGGTGCCGTGGCGGGGTTTGAAAACCACACACTGGAGGAGGCCCTGGATGGGTGTGACTATGCCGTTATTACCCTGATGCACGAGCCCTTCAAGGCTGCCAAGGATAAGATTGCCGCCAAACCCCATTTCGACTGTGTGGGCTTGCTGGAACAGTGACCATCAAAAACCCTCGCTGCGTTGCCGCAGCGAGGGTTAGACTGTCGAAAAAGTCCAGCGAAAGCTGGGCTTTTTCGCATATCTCTGGTATAATAGGATCAGAGGTGAGGAAGATGCTGGAGCGAGGAAAAATGGAGCGCGGGGTATTTGAGATTGTAGATACAGAAAGTCTCGTACCGCCGGAACATCTGCTGCGAAAAATAGACGCAGCAGTGGATTTTACACGCATTTACGACATGGTGGAACCTCTATACTGTCTGGACAATGGGCGGCCGAGCATTGACCCGGTAGTCCTGTTTAAGATGGTTCTGATTCAGCATCTTTACGGTCTGCCCTCCCTCCGGCGTACAGCGGAAGAAGTCAGTGCAAATATGTGCTATCGCTGGTTTTTAGGCTATCGGCTACAGGAGGAAACACCGCATTTTTCAACGATCAGCTACAACTTCCGCCATCGGTTTACCACGGAGACGGTGGATCAGATTTTTGCGTGGATTCTCTCTGAAATAGCGGAAGCGGGATACCTGTCTCCGAGTGTGGTGTTTGTGGATGGAACGCATATAAAAGCCAATGCCAACACGAAAAAGCAGATCAAGGCAGAAATTCCCGTGGCGGCCAAGCACTATGCCAAAGAGCTCATGGAGGAAGTAAACCAAGATCGGGAGGCGCACGAAAAGAAGCCGTTTTCCGACGAGGATGACCAGGATAGCGATCCGCCTGTATCAAGGAAAAAGAGGGATAACACCTCCAAGAAGAAGCTGAAGCGGCGGAAAAAAGAGGCCAAAATGAAAACGGTAACCAAGAGCGTTACCGATCCGGACAGCGGCTTATTAGTAAAGGGCGAGCACAAGCGGCAATTTGCCTATGAAGCACATACGGCATGCGATATCCACGGCTTTGTGCTCGATGTGGAAGTGACCCCCGGCAACGTCCATGACAGCGTGGCCTTTGACGATGTATATGACAAAGTGGTAGAGCAGTACCC
>CALXCW010000028.1 GCA_944386905.1 uncultured Oscillospiraceae bacterium | reverse complement strand
GTGAGCTTGTCCACCACCAACTGGCGCATATTGGCGTTATAGGAGAGGATGGTAGTAGCGTCGGCAAACATCATCTCCTGGGCAATTTGAAAGTCTTGGGGCATTTTTTCGTAGAATTCCCCGGCCAAGCGCATGCCGTTGAGCTCGGCTACCACCCGACGGGCATGGTATTTTTTCACCATGGCACTCAAAGCTTCCGGCGTGAGCGCATCCAGATCGTCGATGACTTCCAGATAGACACAGTCATGGGGATAGGTATCGGCGTGGTATTCCTCCTCGCCCTCCTCCATCACCAGCAAAAGTGTCCGCTCGCCGTCGTTAAAGCGGGGATCTTCCAGGGTTTCCTGAATGAATTTCGTCTTGCCCGACTCTAAAAAGCCGGTGAAGGCGTATACGGGAATGGGCATGGGAAACCCTCCTTATACACCAAACAGCTGCGCGATGCCGGCTTCATCCAGCTTCGAACCGATGACGCACAGCCGTCCTGTGACAGCGGCCGCACCGTGGCGCAGATCGACCTCGCCGGGGACAAAGTCAAAGTGGAGCCACTGGCCATCTGCGCCGGGGACAATACCCTTGGCTCGGAGGACTGCGCCATATTTGCCGCTGTCCAATGCCTCCAGCGCAGCGCGCAGACCCGCCTCCGTAAAGGTCTTGGGCGTCTCCACACCCCAGCTGGTAAAGACTTCGTCGGCATCGTGGCCATGGTGATGGTGGTGATGTTCATGCTCGTGACAGCAGCATTCTTCGCCGTGGTCGTGGTGATGTTCATGCTCATGCTCGTGCTCGTGCTCGTGATGATGATGCTCGTGGCAGCAGCATTCATCATCGTGGTCGTGGTGGGTGAGAGCATGGAGAAGGGTATTGCCCTGCTCCATGGCTTCAAGAATCTGTGCACCGGTGAGCTGTTCCCAGGGAGTGGTGACGATGACGGCGTTGGGGTTCTTCTCTTTCAGCAGCGCCACAGCAGCGGCGAGCTTTTCCGCTGAGATCGCATCTGTCCGGGAGAGAACAATGGTGCCGGCGGTTTCCACCTGGTTATTATAAAACTCACCGAAATTCTTCATATACATTTTGCACTTGCCTGCGTCGGCTACCGTGACCATATTGCCCAGCTGCACGGTATCGGAGACGACCTTTTCCACAGCGGCTTCCACGTCGCTGAGTTTACCCACACCGGAGGGCTCAATGAGGATTCGGTCGGGGCTGTAGTCGCGGATCACCTGTTCCAAAGCCTTGCCGAAATCGCCCACCAGGCTGCAGCAAATGCAGCCGGAATTCATCTCGGTGATTTCAATGCCTGCTTCTTGGAGGAAGCCGCCGTCAATGCCGATTTCGCCGAACTCATTTTCGATGAGCACGATTTTCTGCCCGACATAGGCCTCTTGGATCATCTTTTTGATCAAGGTGGTCTTGCCGGCGCCGAGGAAACCGGAGTAAATATCAATTTTCGTCATAGGAATGCACCTTCGTTTCAAAATTTCTAAGGTGTAGTATAGCACCAACTGCCCGGAACATCAAGAAGGGGAAGAAAATTGATTGACAAATGGAGAGTGGTATGTTAAAATAATTCGCGTCTCTGAAAGATACTTGGAGAGATGTCCGAGTGGTTTAAGGAGCTGGTCTTGAAAACCAGTGACACAGCAATGTGCCGTGGGTTCGAATCCCACTCTCTCCGCCACTTTCTTTCCACAGAGGAAATTCGACCTGGAGTGGTACCCAAGAGGCCGAAGGGGCTCCCCTGCTAAGGGAGTAGGCGTCTAAACAGCGCGCGAGGGTTCAAATCCCTCCCACTCCGCCAAAATACCGGATATAGCCTAGAATTAGGCCATATCCGGTATTTTATTTTGTTTATAATTAAAAATATGAAGCGCTTTAATCATATAAAAAGTGCTGTAAGGTTCTGTTTTGTGCTGTAAAGTTCTGCTCTATTAGTCCGCCTATTAGTCCGAAAATTCCCCGGGCGTTATAGCACCCGGGGAATGGTTTACGCTGGCTTCTTGTACATCTCCAGTTTTGCCTTGGACTTGGCGGCCTTGTGCATCAACTTTTGGTGCTCGATGTCATATTGCTTCTGCATGACCGGATCCGGGGCACCGTTCTTTGCGCGGTGATCCTGAATGATCCGCACCAGCTGGGCATGGATTTTGTCACCGTGAGCGATTTCCTCGGTTCCGATGGCGGCATAGACGTCGGCCAGCGCCTTGTCGGTCTCCTTGTACTGGAGCGCCAAATCAGCGTAATGGTCGGCGCTCTTGTACTCGTGTTTTGCCTTGTCAATGGCTTCGATGATTCTTTGCATGTCATGCCTCCTTTATATACCGGTAGATTTTCTCGACATCTGTCATGTCGAGATTGTACGCCATATTGATAATTGGAATTTGAATCGGCACCTTCTGTCCGGCGTTGAAATTCGGGACCACCGCCTGATACAGTTTGTCCACGTCCACATTTCCGTTGACGTCCACCACATCGAGAATGGAAATGGCTGGATGATTGATGTACTGCATGGCCTTGGTCTCCAGGTTGTTTGCGGCCAGCGCGACGTAAATGCCAAGAGCCACTTTTTTCCCAGTCGGAAGGTGGGGCAAAATGTCATTATCTATAAACCGGATCAGCCCGGTCTTTACCTGCGTCATAGTTGCCATGGTTGTTCTCCTTTCAAAAAAGGGGGAGAGGTAATCTCTCCCCCTTTGCCGCACTTAATTAGGCGGCGGGACTGGTAGTCGTGGTTGCGGCAGCCGGCGTGATCGTCACGTTACCCCAGCCGGGGCAGACGGAACCGTTGGGCACAACCAGTTTGGTCAGGCTCAGCAGCTGGGCAATTTGCTGCTGCATGCACTGGATTGTGGCAGTGTTGGTACCGTTGTACACAGCCTGCTGCATGTTGACCTGATACTGCTCGTCCTTGTTGGCGCGGACTTCGGCGACCACAGCGTTGATCTGACCCTGGAGATCCTTGTACACCTCCACAATCTTCTGGTCGGTGTAATTGTCCGCCTCCAGAAGACCAATCTTGGCGTCCTTGGCGGCCAGTTCCTGCACCAGCCCCAGCTCATACCGGTTGACCATGGCGCTGCCGGCATAGCCGTTTCCGTAGCCGCCGCAGTTTGCGCCGCCCATCATGTTGAGCAGGCCGCCCGCGCCGTTGAGAACACCCAGAGCCAGACCACCGATGCCGGTACCCAGTGCGGCTCCCGCGACGCCCTTGCTTGCAAATTCACCCATGATTGTTTCTCCTTTCGGATATGTAATATAGTCAGCACGCCTTTCGGCGGTACTGTCTTACGTATTTGTCGCCAGCGCGGCGTGGTACTTGTCCATCAGGGCCTGTACGTTGGCGGCGCTGGCCTCCCGGCGGCCCTCGATGACGTCCAGCCAGTATTCCGGGCTGTCCAGGCCGCACTCGTTTACGGCGTTTTCCACGGTGTCCTCCGGCTCCAGCATGGCGATATGGTACTTGTCCATCAGGGCCTTGATGTTCGTCCCGCTGGCGACGGCCTGGCCGCCGAGAACGCGTGTCCAGTACGCCGCATCCAGCCCAATGTCCTCCACGCCGTGGGCGATGGTCTCGGCGATTCCGCCGCTGCCCGCCCCATAGTCCTTGTAGACGTGATTCTGGTCCACGTTGGTACTGATCCCGTCCATCCTGGCGCTGGAGGTAAACTGCCAGGCGTCGCAGGGGTGTTTCGGCGGCGTGGAGCTGTATTTGGCAAGCCAGATATCAAACCCGTTTTTGACAAACGCATCCCCATCGATCTCCGCGGTGTACCAGCTCTCGGAGCAGTAGAGGCCCACGGTGTACCCCGCGTCCCGCATGGCTCTGGCCCAGGTCAGGCCGTACTGGGTGCGCCGGGCCTTGCCGATCTTGTCAGCCCGCCCGCTGGCGTTCGGCCCCATATGCTCGGAGTCCAGCAGCACCGGATACGTCAGCTGGCAGCCGCGCAGCTTGTCCACGCAGTATCGGGCCTCCTCCAGGGCCTCGGCGTCGCTGAGCGCCTGGGAACACCAATACACGCCCACCGGCAGCCCGGCGGCGATAGCTCCCCGCATGTTACGCTCATACATCGGGTCCGTGCAGAGCGTCCCGGCGGCGCCGTACCCGCGGTATCCCAGCCGGATGATGGCCGCCGACACCTGCGGCGCAACCTTGGCCCAATCGATGGTTCCCTGGAATTGGCTTACGTCAATGACCAGCTTGCTCATACTCAATCCTCCTGGCCGGTCACGGCGTCCACAGCGTCCTGGACAGCCTGCGCAGCCTGTCCCACCGCTGCCGCGTCGATCTTTCCTTCCGCGACGATGTAGGACACCACCGACACCACGGCCACTACGGCGCCGGAAACGGTCTCAATGGAAGACGGATCAATGCCGAAAATCATCAGCACACCGATGAGCACGCCGCCCACGGCAGCCCACAATTTCCTGGATTGCAGTTTTTTCAGAATTTCCATATGTATGCTCCTTTCTCATCGCATCGCATATCCTCGTTTACCGATCCGGCAGAAAATCATTTTTTCGCTGCCTCTCATCGTATACTCGTCCAATGTTGTGGATTGCGTGGACGGCCCGCTCATTGGGATACTCCGGGTGCGCGTCGCAGTATTTGTGATACCGGTCGATGGAGGCCAGGGCCTCCCAGAACTCCTCCCGGGTGTGCCGCTCCCCGGCCATCAATTGCCGGTTGAATGCCAGGATGTTTGCCCGCACCTGATCGGCCCGCCCGGCATCATCTCGCTCGATATGCTCATCCAGCTTTCGCTGGGTGGTCTGCACCTGATCCAGAACCTCGGCATTGATGGCCCGCCCGATTCGCTTTGCAAGCCAGCTCCACGGGTTTACCTGCACCGGCGCGATCTGCACCAGTGTGAGCAGCCCGACAACACCAATTCCACCGCCGAGCAGCATCTCCTGCAAATTCATGGCCATCCCTCCTCACTCCACCAGCTCCCACTGCCACAGGCCAGCCGTCCCGGATGTGCCCCTTTGCCGTCTGGATCATTATATATAGCATTAAGTACCGCAGCGCCTCGGTCTGCGCGCTGCCCTTGTCGGATTTCTCCCAGCGCCGCCGCAGCCACAACGGAAAAAATCCCGCTGCAAACCGCCGCCCCGGCAGCGCCTGTCAAAAATGGAATCCAGATGTCCATCAGATCGCCCCTTTGTCCAGCCAGAACATGTCTGTGATACCCGCGGCGCCGGGCTCCCAGACGTTTTGCCCGATAAATGTGCTCTCCCAAAGATGCCCGTTGTGGGTCACCAGCGCGCCGTATTGGTATTTGTTGCTGCGCCCATCCCACGGCGTCCACGCCTCGTATTGAGGATCTTCCGGGGTGGAGGCAGTGCCCTCCAGGATCTGCTGCACGGTGGTTTTCAGCTCGTCCACCGCAGTTTCCAGTAGAGAGACGCGCTCCGATACGCCGGGCGCTTCCGCCGTGATCGCGGCTCCAGCTCGTGCCAGCTCCAGCAGCTCGTCCCGCTGCGTCTCATCCAGAGTCCCCTCTACCCACAGCTTATCGATTTTCCCGGCCAAATCAGACAGTTTGTAGGAACCGGAATTGATGACATTTTTGATAATCTCGTACATGATGCACCTCCTATGCGTTGGTGACTGCCGCACTCTCCAGGGCAGCGATACGGGAAGCGAGTTTTTGAATGACGGAGTTAGGATCAGCACGCCCAGAGACGGTCACGTCCCCGGTGTCGGCGTGGATGGTGTTGACACCGGATAGAGCAAGTATTTCCTGCGGAGTGAGTTGGACAATCTGGGGGCTGTTAATTGAGACGACAAACGAGATGGGATTGGCGTTCAAATACGATTTCAGCTTTTGAACAGCAACATCCTTGCTATCACCTGCATCTATCCCAACCAACGTATTCTCTATATTAAAACCAATATAAGCGTTTATAGTACCAATTGCGCCAATGAAGAACATGTTCGCTATTGCGTACAGCTGCTCATTAGTTCTTAGCTTGAGCCGGTTTGACATCGCGTTTTCGCCTAGTGCGATTGTTGGATCTTCAAGTACATTACGCAATTCGATATAAAAGTTTGTTAAATTTTCGTTGTAAAGACCAACACCAGAACAACTAATAAGTATTTCTGAGTTTGCCAGAACAACAATCTTGTCAATTGTCAGCACACCAGTCGTCCAGTCCAGCGTACCGCCGTAGACGGTCTGCCCGAATTGGATCGTAATGGTGGTGTCATTGTGTGTAAGTGTTGCACTATCCCACCCGCTAATCGGCCTCACATTATCCGGGCTTGGATCTCCTGACCCCTCCTGCAACGGCACGATCTGTGCCTGGATGCTCAGTGGATACCCGGCAACCGGATTGCACGTCACCACCGCGCCGGTCTCGGAAAACTCAGGCGCGAGACTGTCAACGATCATGCGGCTGCTCCAGGTGGCGTCTGTCGCAATCACTGCATCGTCAATCCCGGCACCGCCCGGTGCGTCACCGTACACCAGCCCGGAACCCTCCGCGTTTGCCACCAATGCTTTCCCGGCGTTCTCCGGAGTCGGCGGCGGGACGATTGCATTGAGTTTCCCCTGTTCCTCAGCCCCTTTGGCCTCCACTGCCTCAACCGCTGCGGTCTGTGCCGCTCCGATGGCCGTCTCTGCGGTTTCCTGGGCGTCCTGGACGGCCCGGACGGCGGTGGTCTGGGCGGAAGATACCGCGCCGGTGGCGGTGGTCTGGGCCTGTCCTACTGCCTCCAGGGCGGCGTTCTTGGCCGTGCTGACCGCGCCCACGGCGTCGTCTCCGGCCTCCTCCACCCGCTGGACCTGGGTCGTGCCCTGGGCGGTTATGGCCGCTGCCACGGACTGGAGGGCGGCAGAGTTGTCGATGGGCACCGGCGGCAGCGTCTGGGTCTGGCCGTCCGCCGGGTTTCGGATCGTCAGCACCAGCGCCCCGTCGGAGTCCAGCGCCGCCCCGCTGAGCCCCCAGCCCTGGATGCCCTGGAGCCCTTGGGGGCCTCGTTCGCCTGGCTCGCCTTGGGGGATACCAAACGCAATGGTAGGAGCCTCTGCGGGTCCGGAGACCTGCACGGTGACATCCTGACCGGCCGGGAGAGTGGTCACGGTAACGGAGATCTGCGGCGTTGTACCTGCGGGGCCCGCCGGGCCGCTGGGGACAGTAAAGCGCAGCAGGGCAGCATGCTCCGTTCCGAGGTTTTCCACGTTTGCAACGCTGCCGGGCGCACCAGTTATGGTCTCGGCTACCTCCACGGTAGCGGCCGGTCCTGCCGGGCCAACAGAGACATCCGGCAGCGGGATATCGCTCTCACGGTACTCCTGGGCGTCCGGGTCCCATACCAGCCAGTACCCATTTACGCCCGGTTTGGACGGATGAGCATTGAGATCTGCAATCCGCTGCTCGATCTGGCGAAACTCGCTGGGCACCGTGGGCCATTGGCCGGTGCCGGAGAGACTGCGGGGGACGTGGACGCGGATGATGTTGGTCCGGCGTACCACGTCGCCCTGGATGCCGCGCAGCTGCATCTCGTACCATCCTGCATAGGCGAGATTGTCCTGGGTCAGCAGCGCCGCCAGACCGCCGGAGACGGGGGACAGGACGATGGCGTCCCAGGCCGTGCCCACCTGGACCTCCATGGCCCAGGTATAGCCCGAGGGGAACGTGCCCTGCACGATGATCTGCCGGGATTTGTTGTCATGCTGCATAGCCAGGACCTGGCCGTCATAGCTCAGGTGCCAATCATCAAAGGTAAACATAGGCCCTCCTTACTGCTTGGGATTGCCCACGGGGTACTCCACCACGTAGGTGCCGGAGACGGGGAAGATCTTCACCCGGTCACCGGGATGGAACGTGATAGCCGTATTGCATTTGTAGTGCTTTTGGCTGGCCGTCTCCTGGCCGTCGAATATGAGGCTGATGCCGTCGGCATAGACCGCGCCGACGGTGGCAAAATTGGATATCATGCAAGCACCGCCCTCCTGAGACTGTGATACATCTGCGCGCCAGGCTCTAAAATCAGGCCCCAGGAGATTTCCTGGTAAATTCCCCCCGCCTCCGGGTGGACAATGGCCACGGTATCGCGCACGCCGTGATTGGGCTCGTTATCCGTGTAGACATTGACGGTGTCGTAGGCCATCATGGACGCCAGCTTGAGCTGATCGGCGTAGTCCTGGAGGCTCTGCTGGTCGGCAATGTTGTCCAATTTGGACACCGATACAATCCGCCGCCCGCGCCGGAATACGGAGAGGGGAGAAGTGGGACTGTCGTTGATCGACACCGCCGTGAGCGGCTCCGGGAGATCCGGGTTGTCACACTGCACCACAAACACGTTGGCAGCATCAAAGGCGTCGGTCTCCCAATTGGCCTGGCGCTGGAGGCGGAGACCCTCAGGCGTATACTGGTGGTCAATCTGCTCGGCGCTGGGTGTCCGGTGCGGCTGCACGATGGCCACGCCGTAGGCGTTAAACCAGATTTGATCGTAGTTGATCTCACCCAGCAGGCCGTTCACGATGGTCAATTTGTCGGTGCCAATCTGCCATTCGTGGTCTACAGCCAGCGCGGCGTCGGTGGGCGTCGCCAGGACGTTTTCAATTCCCGCGCCCAGGAGCACCTCGCCCACGGCAGTCATGTAGTTGGTGCCGGCGGGGAAGTAGAGCGGCGCCTCCAGTTTGTCTTGCTGAAGGATCAGGCCGCGGTCATAAGCCTCAATGCTGATCGTCTGCGCCCCGTTTTCATCCACCGCGCCCTGTGGCGTGGTCGGGAGAAAAACGCCGCATGGGTGCTCCACGCCGTTGATAATCTGCACAGGCATCAGCTCGTCGCTGAGGTAGTCGGCCTTGTCGTCTGGGTAGACCATGCAGGACATGGAGGATTTAATGGCGGATTCCGCGTTGCAGTTGATGGTGGGGGCAGAGGCGGGAGACAGGGACGTCACCCGTCCGCCGCCCCGCAGCACGTCAATGCGGACGGAATATGTGCGGATCACAGATCCACCTCCTCGCAGTCCACAGGCGTGATGGTGAGGTTGTAGGAGAGGTAGTAGCGGCTGGAGACGTGGCTCATGCTCCCTAAGATTCCGAGATACCGCCGCCCGCGTGGATCCTTGACGCACACCAGCTGCCCGATGAGGGCTTCCAGCTTTGCAGCGTCGGCCTGGAGCCGGTAGGGGAAGGCGCAGGACAGCTGCACCGATTTACTCAGCGCCTCGCCGATGACGCCGACGGGCAGCGGAGCGCCGAGGAACTGCTGATAGGTGACGGATTTGGATGTGCTGACAGAAACCTCCCGGATATCCGTGGTGGTGTAGGGCAGCGCCAGCCAGTCGCCGCCGGAGACGGGCGCGATCTGCACTGTGGGCACCGTCACCGTGAGTGCCTGGACATTGGAAAGGCTGTAGTTTCCAGCAGCATCCACGATACCGCGGATCTGATAGGAACAGGCGCCGATGGCCAGCCGATCGATATAGGTGCGCTCCGTGGTCTCGCCGATCACAGAACCGTTGCGCAGGATCTGGTATGCGGTAAATGTCCCGGTGGCGCTCCAGGAGAGCTTCACCTCGCCGGTTTTGGTGGTGGTAGCCGAAAGAGAAATTGTACCGCCGGGAGCGTTAAACACAGTGAGAGACGCTTCTGCCCATGGAGACCATAACGAATACTGATTCTGCACTCGCACACGGACAAAATATGTTCCATCTGGAATGATTTTTTTAGCCTCAAAATATGCCGTAGCGCCATAGTGATACTCAGAGATAACATCAGATATTTCTAGCTGATACGCAACTTGTATGTCAGTTTGCCAGCGAATTATTGGGCGTGGGGAAATTCGATCCAGGGAAATAGATGGCGGAAACGGAGCGCCAATAATAATAGCATGAGCAATAGAGCTCCATTCGCCTGCATCGCCATCAGCATTGTAAACGCGGACACGCCAATAAAGATCTCCTGCTGGTAATGTTTCTGCTTCGACTTCATATGATTGTTGCGAGCCAAATACAGAAGCAAAGTCAGATAGATTATCATCTGATGATCCTATTTGGATATCTGCACGCGTTTGAATGCTACCTAATTCGTTAGAATAGTTCCACACAAACTCAAATTTAGTTGAGCCATCAATAACAACGCCAGATGGGTATATCGGATATGCAGAAGATAGAGGGTCTTTTGATATAAGATTTAATACGATCCATCCATCTCTGATGTCGTAAATAGTAGGATCATAAGGAATAATTGGGACATCATTATCCATATATCCTTCAATCCGCCACTTTATTTTTTCATTTCCAGAAAAAATATTTTCAGCCGCTTGAAAAGTTGGAGAATTGCTTGCTGTTATTGTTTTACTTACTCCATCATCTCCAATCCAACAAAAAATGAAGTTTTTTACATTTGAAGTGATTAAAGAATTCGGTGGATTGTTATTGCTAGTTTTCGTTGAAAGGTTCCATGCGAAAATAATCTGTTTGCGGGCATCTGCTGTGCTGCCATTGGCTGGTACCCGTCCATCATATTGGATTATGTATGGACTGTAATAATCAATCTCAATGACTAGTGATGTTAGATCTACTACGTCATACCCACCCAATAAAAATCCATAAGATAAACCGTCTTGACTGTCGGTTATTTCCGCGACGTAATACCCATTTTCATCTTGACTATAAGAACTGGCTGTTGATGACCCAAGCGCAAGGTACGATCCACTGATATATTGGGACATTAACCCAGTAATATATATCGTAGACAGATATGTAGGATTTTTGAATTTCGCCTTTATGCGGATCGACTTAATACGATACTTTAGTAGATCGTTAGGTGGTGAGATAAATACTAAAACAGATGTCCCTTTAAATGAATTTGTAGGCGAAGAATTTAATTCTGCACTTTGGATGTTTGACGCTTGAGTTACAAAAATGTTTGGGGACGAAGATGAGACAAGAAGATTTGAAATTGCATTGATGGATTTTGTTCTGATAAAATTCTCCATAATGATTATCCCCCCATCCGCTGCATCCGCCGGGCATCATTGGCCATCCGGATTAAGTCGTTGAGTTCCTTGATCTTGTTGGCGTTTATGGTGATGTAAAATGTATCGCCTCCATACATGCGGCTCTCCTGGGCATTGTCGATTCTTGATCCTCGTGGCAGCCATAACCGCTCCGGGCCGTTCTCGCCGACCCAGGTATACCCTCCTGGGAAATTGTCTGTACCGGAGGCGTTGTAGACATAACGGCCAGTACCTGCCTCCATATATCCGTTTGCAGCATTTCCAACCCACATGCCGGTATTCGGATCATAGGTAGTATAGTCGAGCGCGTCTTTAAAATACAATTTTTGCGTATTTGAAAGTTGTCCAGATGAAAGGTTCCATCCCAATGCTGTTGAAATTCGGTTCCAATCAAGAGTAAAAATGCCTGCAATGACATTGGCCACATCCGCAATGACAGAAAACAAATATGCTACACCTTTCATAGATTCGGCAAGAGCAGGCATCAAAAATTCCGCTAACATACCAATTGGTTCAAGTAGAGAAGAAGCAGACGTAAGAATTGACCCAAAAGCATCTACCGCACCGCTCTCTCTTAGAGCTTGTCCAATTTTATCAATGAAATCTTTTGTGTCTCCCAAAGCTTCGGCCATATACGGCGCATACTCTCCAGCAATCTGATTACTGACACTCTTTTGAGTTGCCAGCAGTTCCTGCTGGGCGTCATCCACGGCCTGCAACGATTCTAGTGCGTCAGTGCTCAAGACATATCCGGCCTCGTGCGCGTCAGCGGCATATTGCTGCAAAGCTGAAGAGCCTTCAACGATAAGCGGGTTTAATTCCTGAGCCGATTCCCCGAGTGTTGCCATGGCAAGAGCATCTCGTTCGGTTGTATTTTGGATCTGGCCTAATGCGTCAACTACTTCCAGAAAAACGTCATTTGCTCGCCGCAATTCTCCATTTGCATCATAGATTGTAATGCCTAGCTCCTGGAATGCTTTGGTCTGGTCATTTGTTTTTCCCTCATCCATGGCGTCGTTATATGACTTCATATTTGACGTCAAATCCTTCATGGTGCCCTTAACGGTATCAAAGGAAACGTCCAAGAGCTCAGAGGCATAAGCCCATTCCTGCACTTCATCCGTGCTCATGGAGATTTGGTCGGCAAACATCAAAATATCATCTGACCAGTCTGCGGCTTCCGATGTCATGGACATTAAAGATTTTTCGACTTTCACAATAGCAGCGGCCAGAGCTGCTATACTGGCGGTCGCTGCCAGTGCGGCAGGGTTTACTTTCCCCATGGAATCTAGCCCTTTTGTAATCCCATCCGGAAGTGTGATTCCAAACTTCCCGCCGAGATCGTTGATTGCAGTTCCAAGACCCTTTGACTCGCCTAAAATGCTTGTGAATTTCTCTTTGATTCCGGAAAAAGCCTTCCCGGATTTTTCTGTTTTTCCTTCGGCATCTTCCATCGCGGAAGCATTATCTTTAAGAGCTTTTTCCATGCGGCTAAGTTCTGCTTCCGCATTATTGAGGCTTGTTTTATAATTATTCGTTTTGGTGCTTGCCTCGCCGTATGTCTTGGCAGCAAGGTCTACAGCGCCACGAAGGGCATCAACCTTTTCCTTCTGCGTCAGATACTGCCGTTCCAATACATCATGTTCGGCAGATAACGCTTCCATGCTTCCGGCCTGCTCAGAAAAGCGTTCCTTTGTGAGTTTCATCTCGGAACCAAGGACTTTAAGCGCGCTGTTGATTTCAGAGATTGCAGCGCGATATTCTTTTTCGCCCTCCAGTTTGAGATTTGTCCGCATACCAGGCGTGCCCATACGTTATCCACCTCCCATGATGTATCCATATAGTGATTTAGGCATTTCCTCTTGGCATGGTTTTTCCTGCGGCATTAGCGCAGAAAATAACATATGACAGCGGGCGGGGTTTGCTGTACGCCAAAATGCTTCTTCCGATCCAAGACCAAGCCGAAGCCAATGAGCGAGATACCACGCAAAGTTGATTCCGGTCAGCTCTGCGTGGCTTCCGCGTTTTTTTCGGCGTCATCTTCCGCATTTTCATGCCCATCAGAAGCCGTTTCAAGCTGATCGGTCAGTGCAGGATAGACAAGCGATGAATAGGTCTCACGGATCTGCTTCACAGCTGTGGGCGTCGCAGGAAGAAACCGTCCGATGGTAAGCGGTGTATACCGCTCCTCCCAATGCATCTGCGCTGCATAGTCGTTGAGCATCGCGGCAAGAAACTCTTTTGCCGTGGTAAGGATGCTGGGATGCTCCAATGCTTCCATCAGGTTCCCATTGTGCATCTGTTCCACATCGGCCAAGACATTCATGTTGCAGCACAAAATATATGTTTTCCCGTTCACCTCAAAAGGCATGGTGGGAAGACGGCAATCAGCCATTCTCGGTCACCTCCGGCTCGTTAGGCTCCTCAGCATTTGTATCCTGCACGGGGTCGCTGCCGTCGGTGGTGTCGGGCTCCTCCGCCATCAGGGAGGCCATCTCCGGCGTATAGCTGGTGAGAACCGCATCGCACCAGGACTTTGCCGCTTCTTCATCATCCGCAATGGCAACCTCAATGACAGCCTGTTCGTCGTCATCGGCGGGCAAAAATTCTCCGGTAGTGGTCGGGGTGGAGAATGTGATATTCTGCCCCTTTGTCGCCTTATTCATGGCAGGCGGTCCAAAGAGCGATTTAACGACCAAAATGCAGGTGAACTTGGTAGCGCCGTCCACTCGATCCTTGCAGTAGAAGGAGATCCCAACATAGGCTGCGCTATCTTTCGCAGTGTAGACAATCCCCTTGATGGGTGCATCGGTGATGGTGCGGCTTTTTTCAGAAGCCCCGTACATGGTTTTCTGCGCATCCTGCATAATGTCCTTGACAGCGATTGAGATGGTTCCGCCGGTAATCTCTTTAATATATTCAGAGAGTTTCCCGTCAGCGTACAGACGCCCCTCGGCAAAAGTAAAGGCAATGTCCGCGTTCATAGCCTCTCCTACCTTCACCTTTAGGCCGTAGGATACCTTTCCTTCGGAAAACTGATATGG
>CALXCW010000027.1 GCA_944386905.1 uncultured Oscillospiraceae bacterium | reverse complement strand
TCTCCCACCTCCTGTGCCCCCATTACCAGATGCCCCAGCAGCTGGCCCGGCAGAGAATACTCCGTCACCACGCCCATCTCCGAAACAACAAACTCCCGGAGCTTGGCCATGTCGTGGAGCAGCGCTCCTGCCAAGAGCAAATCCCGGCAGATAATACCGCGGTACTTCCAGGCTAAGAAGTCCGCCAAGTCCATCATGTCCACGGTGTGCATCAGCAATCCGCCCACAAAACCGTGGTGCACACTCTTGGCCGCCGGAAAGCGGCGGAACTCCCCTTCGTGCCGCCGGAGCATCTCCTGGCAAACGGCGCGATAGTCCCCATCTCCAAGGCTCTCCACCAGCTCTTCCACCCGTCGGTAGGCCGCGTCTCGATCCACCGGGGCCGTGGGCACCAGCGTATCCATGATGGCGTCGTATTCCTCCGGCTGGGCCAAACGGAGCTTTTCCACGATGATCTGGGGCTTGCCGTTATATTCCTGCATCTGCGCCTGGACAAAGACCACCTTGCCTTCGTCTCCCTGTCCAATGGGGCCGCCGTAGTTCCACATCTTGGCGTCCACACTCATGGTCATATCCGTAAGGGTCGCCATGAGATAGGGATTGCCGTTCTTGGAAGTCTTAATCAGAATATTTCGCAGCAGATAATAGCCCGAGAACCGCTCGTCTCGCTTTAATTCCATCAGTTTCATAAGTACCTCGCAGTTTCAAAAGACTATGGAATATTCTACTATAAAAATCTCGCCGCGTAAACTCCCTTCTCATCCCATTGTCATTTTTTAAATCTGTGGTACAATATTCATATTGACAAGAAAGGAGTGCCAGCCCATGAAACTTCTCTTCCAAGGCGGCCAGGTGGTCTCATCCGGCGCCGTGCAGCAGCTGGACGTGCTGGTGAACGGCGAACATATCGAGGCCGTGGCCCCCAACCTCTCCTGTCCCGAGGCTCAGGTGATCGATGTGCGCGGAAAGCTCCTCTTCCCCGGTTTCCTCGACGCTCATACGCACTTCGACCTGGACGTGTGCAACACTACTACGGCAGACGATTTCTATACCGGCACTCGTGCCGCTCTCCGCGGCGGCACCACCACCGTCATTGACTTTGCCTGTCCCAATAAGGGAGAGACACTCTCCTATGGCCTTCAGTTGTGGCATGAAAAAGCCGACGGAAAATCTGCCTGCGATTACGGCTTCCACATGACAATTGACGACTGGAATGAGACCATTCGCAGCGAGATTCCCAAGATGCTGGAAGCCGGCATCCCCACTTTTAAAATGTATATGACCTACCCAGCCATGATGATCGGTGACCAAGATCTCTTCCTCGCCATGGAAGAGCTCCACCGCTATGGTGCCTTTGCCGGGGTGCATTGCGAAAACGCCGGCGTCATTGACGCCCTCATTGCCCAAAAGAAGGCTGCCGGCGAAACCGGGCCGGCCAGCCATCCTGCCACCCGGCCCAATGCCCTAGAGGCCGAGGCCGTGGGCAGCCTGCTGCGTATGGCCCAGGTAGCCGGAGCCCCGGTGATGATTGTACACCTCTCCACCAAGGAGTCCTTGGAGGAGGTGCACGCCGCCCGAGCCAGAGGCCAGACCGTATACGTGGAGACCTGCCCGCAGTATTTGCTCCTTGACCGCAGCCTCTACGAAAATCCCGACTACTCCCAGGCCGCTCGATTCGTCTGCGCACCGTCTCTGCGGGAGGAGGCCGATCGTGAGGCGCTCTGGGCTGCTCTGGCAGATGGCACCATCCAGACCATCTCCACCGACCACTGCAGCTTTACCCTGGCCCAAAAGGACGCCGGAAAAGGTGATTTCACCAAGATCCCCGGCGGTCTGCCCGGCGTGGAAACGCGGGGCATCCTGATCTGGTCGGAGGGCGTGGCCAAGGGCCGCATCACCGCCTCTCAGATGTGCGCCCTGCTCTCTGAGACGCCGGCGAAGCTCTACGGCGCATATCCCCAGAAGGGTGTCATCGCCCCAGGCAGCGACGCTGACCTGGTGGTGCTCGACCCCGACGCCCAGGGCCTGCTCACAGCCGCAGACCAGGGCGCCAATGTGGACTATTGCCCTTACGAAGGCCTCAAAACCAGCGGCGTCATCACCCAAGTCTATCTGCGTGGTCAGCTGGCCATGGACGGCGGCAGACTCTGCGCAGGCTCCATAGGCAAATACGTGTTCCGCAGTCTTTCCAAATAAAACTGTGCCGGGCAGGCATTGCAGCCTGCCCGGTCGTTTCTTCCCCCGAGGAGTGATGTACCATGCCCCTGCCAGCGCAAGTTGTCTATGCGAATCTGGACAAGTACCGGCGCGCCATTGTCTTTAGCGACCTCCACGGAGATGCAGACGGCTTTCGCACCATGCTGAAGCAGGTTTCTTTTGACGCAGGAGACGCTCTGATATGCGTGGGCGATCTTCTGGAAAAGGGAGACGCTTCTCTTCCGCTGCTGCGCGCGGTGATGGAACTGTCCCACTACGGCCATGTCTATGCCGTGGCTGGAAACAATGATATTCTTCTCCCCGACTGGGAAGAGGGCCGGATCTCCGACCTGGACATTCATCGATATATGGCTGCCAAAACGCACACCGTTCTGCGGGAAATGGCTCTGGAACTGGGTATGGGTTGGGAGAGTATTGAACAGGTGCAGACACTGAAAGCCGCCATTTCGGAACAATTTGCTCCGGAATTGGCGTTCTTGAAATCCATGCCCCACATTCTGGAGACGCCGCATGCCACCTTCGTCCACGCGGGACTCTCTCCCGGCCCGCTGACACAGCAGAGCCGGGACAGATGTCTGACCTGGAACGCCTTTGGGAAGCAACCCTTCCCCTTTGCAAAACGGGTTATCGTAGGTCACTGGCCCGCCAGCAACTACCGGGAACACATCGTCTGCGTCGACCCCTATGAAAATAAGGCCACCGGGGTGGTCAGCATCGACGGAGGCAACAACCTCAACCGATGGGGACAGATTAACTATCTTGTCCTACAAGGTACGGCAATGTCTTTTGGACGTCTGGATCACCACCCCAAGGTACGGGCACTCCAGGATCAGGCTCCCTCTACGAATTCCATGACTCTGGGCTTCCCCCGTACAAAGGTAGAGGTGCGCCGTGTCGGCGCACCACACAGCCGCTGCTACTTCCCGGCGCTGGATCGGGAAATGGACATCCCCAACGAACAACTCTATCACTACAAAGGCCGGCAGTATTGTTTCAACTTCACCACCCACCGTTTGGGCGTGCAAGCGGGAGACGTGCTCTCCTGCTGCGCGCTGGAGCCTCAGGGCATGTTGGCCATTCGTCAGGGAATTGTGGGATATTATCGAGGGCAGTATCAGCCGCTCCCTTGAGTGTAGCGATTCAATGCGCCTCACTTGGGTCTGATCGGTTCTTTTCGATTTCACGGTGGAGATAGGCAAGGGCATCGCCCACACTTCCCAGCTGATCCACCAGCCCCACCTGCACCGCCTCCCGGCCATAGACCACTGAACCGACATCCGTGGCAATTTCTCCGGTGGCCATCATATAGTGGAGAAACTTCTCCCGGGAAATTCGAGAATTAGCTGTGACAAAGTCCACAATCTGCTCTTGAATGCGGTTGAAATACTGATACGTCTGGGGGGCGCCTACCACCACCCCGGTCATCCGCACCGGATGGATGGTCATGCTGGCCGTAGGCGCAATCATGCACCGCTTCGCCGAAACAGCCAGCGGAATGCCGATGGAATGGCCGCCACCCAGTACCAGCGACACCGTGGGCTTTTTCATTCCCGCAATCATCTCTGAGATGGCCAAGCCGGCCTCAATGTCGCCGCCTACGGTATTGAGCAAAATCAGCAGGCCGTCGATCTCGTCGCTCTCCTCGATGGACGCCAGCAGCGGCAGCACGTGCTCATATTTGGTGGTTTTAACCGTCTCCGGCAGGATCTGATGGCCCTCCACCTGACCAATGATGGTGAGGGTGTAAATGCTGCCCTGCTTTCCCTCCACCAGCGCCGCGCCAAACTGCTGAATCTGCTGGCGATCTTCTTCCCGCTTCTCGGGGCTGTTGTTCTCCTGCTCCATAGCTACGCTCCTTTGTTTTTCGCCGCCCATCGGCACGGCTTTCTATCTCCTGTAGTGTGCACCGTTTTGGAAAAAACATGCGGCTTTCCGCGGCATTGTAGCGCTGCTTCAACCTCACTGTAGGGCGTTTCCAGGTTCCGCTCCCCGGATTTTCTTCAATTCGCGGTTGACAAACAGCCCGACCCGTGGTATCATATTCCAGCATCAAATATGCGCGAGTGGTGGAATTGGCAGACTCGCTAGATTCAGGTTCTAGTGTGCATTACGCACGTGCGGGTTCAAGTCCCGCCTCGCGCACCAACCTCAGGGCAAAGGCTCCTTTGCCCTGAGGTTTTTTGTACAGTGTCGCCCGATCGCGGCAAAAAGGCACGCCGCCTGCATGTTGCAGACGGCGTGCCTTTTTGCATTGTGAAATTATCGAGCGACTTTCTTCCGGGCCAGTGCTTTCTCCAGCCAGTTCTTGCCATCCACAAAACGGGAGACAATGAAGGAGACCACATAGTCGCCGGAGGAGTTGATCATAGTCGCCGGAGGATCCACCAGATTGCCGATGGTGACCAGAATCGGGAAGGCCAGCTCCATCTGGGTGGGGAAGAAAATAGAGCAGATGATGTACTCGCCGATATAGCCGCCTCCGGGCACGCCGGACATACCCACAGAAGAGAGCACGGCTACCAGGATGACCTTGACCAGCATGCCGATCCCCTCAAAGGGCACGCCGAACACGCCAAAGACAAAGGCGATTTTCAACACACAGGAGAAGCAGGAGCCGTCCATGTGCATGGTGGCGCCCAACGGCAGAACCATATCGGAGACATCCTTGGAAATGCCGGTATCCTCGGCCGCCTCCATGTTGGTTGGGATGGTAGCGACGGAAGAGCAAGTTCCCAAAGACACCATGGCGGGCCGGAGAATGTGGCGGAACATCTCCCGCGGGCCGTGCTTACCGCCGCCAAAGAGCGCGAAGAGCGGGAAGGCAGTGAAGATATAGACGACGCAGAGGGGATAGTACACCATCAGGGCCCGGCCATAGTCGGCGGTAATCTGGGGCCCGTAGGTAGCTACCAGGTTGGCAAAGAAGCCGAAGAAAGCGATGGGGGCGTAGTAGGTGATGATCTTGACAAACTTCATCATCACATTTGCCAGGTCATCCAGCCACTTACCCACCACGGTGTCCTTGCCGCCATTGAGGTTCACAGCGAAGCCGAAGAGCAGGGAGAACACGATGAGCGGCAGCATCGCCTTGCGGCTCAGGAGACTTACGAAGTCCTCCGCGGTGAAGAAATTGACGATCATCTGGGAAATGGTGGCATACTGCCCTAATTCCTCGGCGGGGATGTTCTGCCAGGGCACCAGCACCGGGGGGATAATCCGCATCAGCACGTACATGATGGCCGCAGCAATGGCGCCGGTGACCACAAAGGTGCCGATGGTAACACCCATGATTTTACCGGCCCGCTTGCGGCTGCCCATGTTTGCCACAGCGCCGGCGATGGACGCGAAAACCATGGGAACCACGATACAGAACATCAGATTGATAAACACTGTGCCCAAAGGCTCCAACACCTTTGCGCCGATGCTCTCCTCCGTAGCCGGGAACAGGGCGCCCGCGATACAGCCGGCTACAATCGCAATCAGCATGGCCGTCAGCAGGCCATAATTGCGCAGCCAACCAGATTTCTTGGGTTGCTTTGACATAGTTTCTTCCTCCTTGTCATCCGCGGCGCTGCTCTCTCAGCGGCGCAGGACACAATTGATGGCTTCTATTATACACAAAAAACGCCGTCAGGTAAATGGCAACTTTGCGCGAATTTTATCGACGAAAATGGTGATTTTGCGGCCAATGGATTGACAAACGCAGTTCAGGACACTACTATAATAATAGCGCTTTTGCGGCGGGAGAAGGAGGAGTTCATTTGCCAGATACCACCACCTTTGTGGAAAAGACGCTTCTGCGTCTATTGGAGCAGAAGAAATATCACTCGTTACGAGATATTCTTGACACCATGAACCCCTCTGATTTGGCCGCGCTGCTGGATGAACTGGACGAGCGGCGGCTGCCGCTGGTATTCCGGCTTCTCTCCAAGGAGCTGGCCGCCGAGGCCTTTGTGGAGATGGATCCCGAACAGCAGGAGCTCCTGATCCGCGGCTTTTCCGATACGGAACTGAAAGAGGTGCTCGACGAGCTCTTCGTGGATGACGCCGTGGATATCGTTGAGGAGATGCCCGCCAACGTGGTCAAACGGATTTTGGCCCAGGCCGATCCGGATATGCGCAAGCAGATCAATGAGATTCTCCGCTATCCCGAGGACAGCGCCGGTTCCCTGATGACCACCGAATACGTATCCCTCCGGCCGGATATGCTGGTGGGTGACGCCATTCTCCGCATCCGCCGCACCGGCGTGGACAAGGAGACCATCTACACCTGCTATGTCACCCGCGAGCGGCAGCTTATCGGCATGGTGACGGTGAAAGACCTTCTGTTGTGTGTGGACGATGAGACACCCATCTCCGAGATCATGGAGGAAAACGTCATCTCTGTCAACACCCACGACGATCAAGAGCAAGTTGCTCAGATGTTCTCCAAGTACAACTTCCTGGCTCTCCCAGTCGTGGATCAGGAGGGGCGCATGGTGGGCATCATCACCTTTGACGACGCCATGGACGTCATGGAGGACGAAGCCACCGAGGATATGGAAATGATGGCCGCAATCCTCCCCTCTGATAAACCCTACGTTCGCAGCGACGTGTGGGAATTGGTGAAGCGGCGCATCCCGTGGCTGCTCTTGCTGATGCTCTCTGCCACCTTCACTGGCCTGATTATCACACACTTTGAAAGCGCGCTGTCAGTCTATACGGTACTCACCGCCTTCATCCCCATGCTCATGGGTACCGGCGGCAACTCCGGCTCCCAGGCATCGGTCGCCATTATCCGCAGTATATCCCTCGGCGAAATCTCCTTTTCAGATCTTCCGTGGATTGTGTGGAAGGAGATCCGCGTGGCGGTGCTGTGCGGCATCGCACTGGCGGTGTGCAATTTCGTCAAGCTCATGCTTGTGGATCGGCTGCTGCTGCAAAATGCTGAGATTACGGTGCCCGTGGCGCTGGCCGTGTGCCTGACGCTGGTATTTGTGGTCATGGCTGCCAAGACCATCGGCAGCATCCTCCCTCTTCTGGCAAAAAAGCTGGGTTTGGATCCGGCGGTGATGGCTTCGCCGTTTATCACCACCATTGTGGACGCACTGTCGCTGTTGATTTATTTTACCGTCTCCTCCGCGCTGCTGCCCCTGTAATTGGGGCGGCAGCCCTTTTTTCGCAATTGCGGGATTCTTGTTGCAAATCCATAGAGCGTGTGGTAAAATGTTTGTTTGTTGAGAATATTTCTGAAATGTACGCTTGAAAGGGGCCCGTTTTATGGCACAGGAAAAGATTCGGAATATCGCGATCATCGCCCACGTTGATCACGGCAAGACGACGCTGGTGGATCAAATGCTCAAGCAGGGCGGCGTCTACCGGGAAAATCAGGCTGTGGTGGAGCGCGTCATGGACTCGGGCGATCTGGAACGGGAACGCGGCATCACCATCCTGGCCAAGAACACGGCCGTGCACTATAAAGACTATAAAATCAATATCGTCGATACCCCCGGTCACGCCGACTTCTCCGGCGAGGTGGAGCGCATTCTCAAAATGGTGGACGGCGTGCTGCTGCTGGTAGACGCGGCGGAGGGCCCTATGCCTCAGACCCGCTTCGTCCTTCAAAAGGCCCTGGAGCTGGGGCACAAGGTTATCGTCGTCGTCAACAAGATCGATCGCCCCGACGCCCGGGTGGATGAAGTGATTGATGAAGTGCTGGAGCTTCTCCTCGACCTGGACGCCACCCAGGAGCAATTTGACTCTCCCACGGTGTTTTGCTCTGCCCGCCGTGGTATCGCCTCCTATGCCCCCCACGAAGAGGGCACCGACCTCACGCCGCTCTTTGAAACGATCATCGAATATATCGATCCGCCCAAGAACGAGGAGAACGGCCCCTTGCAGGTGCTTGTCAGCTCCATCGACTACAATGAATTCGTGGGCCGTATCGCTATCGGCCGGGTGGAGCGCGGTGTGATCCGCCCCAACCAGGACGTGGTGGTCTGCGACTACCACGATCCTAACTTGCAGCAAAAGGCCAAGGTGGTGGCTCTGTACGAGTTTACCGGCCTCGGCAGAAGCCCGATCGAATCTGCTGCTGCCGGTGAGATCGTCGCCTTCTCCGGCATCTCCGATATCACCATCGGCCGCACCATCTGCGCCCCCGACACTGTGGAGCCCCTGCCCTTCGTCAAGATCTCCGAGCCTACCATGGAGATGACCTTCTCGGTGAACGACTCTCCCTTTGCCGGCCGTGAAGGCAAATACGTCACCTCCCGCAATCTCCGCGACCGGCTGGAGCGGGAGCTACTGAAAGACGTCTCTCTCCGTGTCACTGAGCAGGGCATGGATGCTTTCAATGTCGCCGGCCGCGGCGAAATGCACCTCTCAATCCTCATTGAGACCATGCGCCGCGAGGGCTATGAGTTCCAAGTTTCCACCCCCCACGTGCTCAATAAGGAGATCGACGGTAAATTGTGCGAGCCCATTGAGCGACTGGTGGCAGACGTGCCCGAAGGCAGTGTCGGCGCCGTTATCGACAAGATCAGCCAGCGTAAAGGCGACCTGGTGTCTATGACGCCGGTGGGAAGCCGGATGCGGTTGGAATTCCTGGTGCCCGCCCGCGGCCTCTTCGGCTACCGCAATGAATTCCTCACCGACACAAGAGGCGAGGGCATCATGGCTTCGGTACTCGACGGCTATGCCCCTCTCAAGGGGGAAATTGACCGCCGCTCCACAGGCTCTCTGGTGGCCTTTGAAACCGGCGACGCCAGCGCCTACGGCCTTTTCAATGCGCAGGATCGCGGCGCGCTGTTCATCGGCGCCGGCACGGCTGTCTACGCCGGCATGGTCGTGGGCCAATGTAACCGCAATGAGGACATGTCCGTAAACATCTGCAAGAAAAAGCAGCTGACCAACATGCGCGCTGCCGGTTCCGATGAGGCGCTCCGCCTCACCAGTCCCCGGGTGATGAGCCTGGAGCAATGCCTGGAGTATCTGGGTGACGACGAGCTTTTGGAGGTCACGCCCAAGAGCCTCCGGATCCGCAAGCGTATTCTCGACCACGCTGAGCGGATGAAACACATCAAGGGAAAATAAGAATGGAGAACCCCCGCCGCAATTTTGCGGCGGGGGTTCTTATCAAATCAAAGGATTCGGTCGATGTCAGCCACTAACTCGTCCACCTGCGCCTCGGTGGTGGCCCAGCTGGTGCAAAAACGCACAGCGGTATGGTCGTCGTCAATTTTGGCCGTGGGACTGTAGACGTATTTTTTATCAAACTTCTTCAGTGCCTCGTTGGAGAGAATGGGGAACTGCTGGTTGGTCACCGAGTCGCACCAGAAGGCAATCCCCTTGGCCTGAAAGGCCTCTTTGATGCGCAGTGCCAGAGCTACGGCACGGCGGGAGATGGTCATATAGCGGTCATTCTCCAGCAGCACGTCAAACTGCAATCCCAATAGCCAGCCCTTGGCCAGCATGCCGCCGCGCTGCTTGATGTGGTAGCGGAAATCGACGGCCAACGTCGGATCGACAATCACCACCGCCTCGCCAAAGAGACCGCCTACCTTGGTGGCGCCGATGTAAAAGACGTCGGTGAGGGCCGCAAGGTCGGGTACGGTGATGTCATTGCCCGGCGCGGCCAGGCCGTAGCCAAGACGGGCGCCGTCCAGGAAAAGCTTCAGATTCCAACGGTCGCACACAGCTCGGATCTGCCGCAGCTCTTCCAGGGTGTAGAGCGTACCGTTCTCCGCAGGATGGGAGAGATAGACCATGGCGGGCTGAGTCTGGTGCTCATGGGTGGCATCAGCCCAGTGATCGCGGCACAGCGCGTCAATCTGCGCGGCGTTGAGCCGTCCAGTCGCGCTGGGCAGAGCGATGACCTTGTGGCCGCTGGCCTCAATGGCACCCGTCTCATGACAGGCGATATGACCCTGGGCAGCGGCGATGACACCCTGGTGTGGCCGCAGGGCAGCGGCGATGACGGTGGTGTTGGCCTGGGTGCCGCCCACCAGAAAATGAACAGCCACATCCTCTCGGCCGCACAGCGCCCGCACCTTGGCGCGAGCCCGCTCGGTAAGGGTATCCTCCGAATAACCCTGGAGCTGAGTGTGGTTCTCCCGGGCAATGGCCTCAAGGATTTCTGGAATACAGCCCTCAGTATAATCGCATTCAAAGCGGAGCATGGCATAGACCTCCTGAGATAGTTTCCCCAGGATTATACCACGGTTTTTCCCGAAAGGAAAGACAGGCAAGAAAACCTTTGCTATTTTGTCGCTTTCGTGCTATGATGAACTAAAACTTTCCGACAGGTGGGATCTCTATGCTCAGCACCAACCTCTCCGTGGGAGAAAACGGCCATCTCTATTTCCGAGGCCATGACACTGTTGCCCTGGCTCAGACATACGGCACCCCTCTTTATCTGATGGATGAGGTGTGCATCCGCGACAATATGCGTATGTACCTGCGCGCCTTTCGCGAACACTTCGGCCCAAATTCCTCGCCGCTCTATGCCAGCAAGGCCTGCGCTTTTAAGGCCATCTATGAGATCGCCCGAGACGAGGGTATGGGAATTGACGTGGTGTCCTCCGGTGAGATTTACACTGCCATGCAGGCCGCTTTTCCCTTGGAGCGCGCCTACTTCCACTCCAATAACAAGACCGATTGGGACATAGCCTTTGCGATGGACAACGGCGTGGGCTATTTTGTGGTGGATAACCGCGAAGAGCTGGACGCCATCGCCCGCATCGCCACGGAAAAGGGTATCCGCCAGAAAATCCTACTGCGTCTCACACCGGGCATCGATCCCCATACCTATGAGGCCGTGGCCACCGGCAAGGTAGACAGCAAATTCGGCACGGCCATCGAGACGGGCCAGGCCCGGGAGATGGTTCGCTACACGCTGGGCCTTCGCGCCATCGATCTCCGGGGCTTCCACTGCCATGTGGGTTCCCAAGTCTTTGGCGAAGATGTCTACGAGCGCACCGCCGACATCATGCTCGGCTTTATCAAGGCCTGCCGGGACGAATTTGGTGCCGCGCTGCCCGAGCTCGACTTGGGCGGCGGCTACGGCGTGCGCTACGTGGAACGTGACGGCACCGTGGACATCCCCGCGGCCATCGGTCGGGTGGCTGCCCATATGAAAGCCGCATGTGCCAAGCTCGCCATGGAGATGCCTCAGATCCACATGGAGCCGGGACGGAGCATTGTGGCCGACGCGGGCCTCACCCTCTACACCGTGGGCACTGTCAAGAAGATTACAGGGTATAAAAATTATGTCTCCATCGACGGCGGCATGACCGACAATCCCCGCTACGCCCTCTATGGCTCGGCCTATACGGTATACCTCGCCTCCAGGCCCCAGTCGCCGGCAACACTCTTGTGCGACGTGGTGGGCCGCTGCTGTGAAAGCGGCGATATCATTCAGCCTGCCGTCCGGTTGCCGGAGCCGGTACGGGGCGAGATTCTTGCCGTGTGTACCACCGGCGCTTATAACTATTCCATGGCCTCCAACTATAACCGTCTGCCCCGTCCAGCCGTGGTGATGCTGACCGAGGGCGGTCACCGGCTGGTTGTCCGCCGGGAATCTCTGGAAGATCTGGTGCGCAACGATCTTTAAACTGTGAGACGAGGAACCGTGTCGCCGATTCCTCGTCTTTTCAAGTGTCGGAGCCTGTCATGGTCGTAAGGGTTACACCGCTGTAGTAATGCAGCAAAATATCGCGATAATTGCTTCCGGCACGGGCCATGGCCTCGGCGCCGTACTGGCTCATCCCTACCCGGTGGCCGTAGCCTGAGACAGTGAAGCAAATGCCATCAGCCTCCACAGCCACAGTAAACTTGGCAGAGTTGAGGCCAAAGCACGTCCGCAGCTGTGTCCCCCGGAATACCTGGCCGCCGATTTCCATGGTGGCCACTCCCCCACCCTCGGTATAACTGACAGCGCCAAACCATCCCGACGGCTGTCCGGTTAAATCCACCGCAGGGTTAGCCACCTGCAACAGCGTTTGAAAGTCCTGAAATGACACATTCACCTCTGTGGTAAACTTTGAGGAAATCTCCTCGCCGGGGCTCTCCACCGATTGTAAATAGGGTACCTCCCCGCCCCATACGGCCACGGCATCCTCGGTGGTTCCGCCGGAGCAGGAGAAGTACACAGCATCGATAAGAGCGCCATCGTAGGTGAGCACCTGGCCGTCGGTACCGGCCACGGCTTCAGCAGCCTTTTCCCAATACGCTTCAAATGCGTCTCCCAGCTTTTCCATCAGCCCTTGGCGGGATGTCCACGCCTGACAGCAGCTGCTGTCGGCACAGAGGTCGGCAGTGTCGTGCTTTCCGGCAGCCAGATTACGCAGCGTAAAGGTACGTGCCGCCACCGCCTGCGCTTTGAGGGCCTCCACACAAAAAGAGGCCGGCATCTCCGAGAGTACCACCTCGGTGAGATACTCTGAAAGCGGCAATGTCGTTACGGAATCACCGGTGAGCAGGTTGATCTCCTGAGTGCTGTCCCAGGCCATCGTCTCTGCTTCCGCCTGGGATGCGACGACCGTCTCCGTTGTCATCGTACCGGTCTGCGGTCGGCTGGACGTTTCGATCACCACCAGCGAGGCCTCCGGCGTCACGGCCTCCACAGGCGCCAACAGCGCCATGGGCAGCAGTGCCGCCAAGAGCAGCGCCGAAAGCCCTGCCACCACCGATTGCTTCATTTCCATCCCTCCTCTGCTCCAGCCTATGCGCCCCAGCGCGGCACTATGCCCGGGCAATTCTGCACGTTGACACAGTTCCTTCCCTGGTTTATAATATTAAAAATTACATTTTGTTATCATGCTCTCTCAAAAGAGAGGCTTGAATTGGAGTGACCCGATGAAACGCGTTTTGAAAATTGTCATCCCGCTGGTATTGGTGCTGGCGCTGCTGGCGGCGGGAGCCTGGTTTTTCCTGTTCTACCGCAATGATCTCACGGCACAATTTCTGGTGAATCAGGCCCAGCATATGGCGCAGCGAGAGCGCTACAGCCGCGCCATTACCTATTATGAATGGGCCTGGCATCTGGAGCCGGAGAACAACGACATCCCTCTTGCCCTGGCCGACACCTATATTGCCTCGGGCAACTACACCAAGGCGGAATACACCTTGGTCAATGCCATTACCACCAATCCTCAGGATGTGGAGCTCTATGTGGCGCTTTGCCGCACCTATGTGGCCCAGGACAAGCTCCTGGACGCCGTACAGATGCTAGACCGCACCATGGATGAAGCGGTGCAGGCAGAGCTGATGGCCATGCGCCCCGCCGCGCCGGTGCTTTCGCCGGAGAACGGCTACTACACCGAGTACATCGAAGTCTCCGCTGACGGCGGCGGCAACGACGTATACCTGGTGGTCAATGGAGACTACCCCTCCATGGAGGATGATCTCTACGTCGAGCCGATCACCCTGCCGGCAGGTGAGAGCATGGTGGTCGCCGTGGCAGTGGATGAGAACGGGCTGGTGAGCCCCGCAGTGCAAAACGGCTACATCATCGGCGGCGTGGTGGAGGAAGTCACCCTTTCTGACCCGGCTGTGGATGCGGCAGTGCGCGAGACCTTGGGTATTACCGACGCCGAGACGCTGATGAGCGACGACCTGTGGAATATCGCTTCCCTGACGCTGCCTGAGACAGTGCAGAGTCTGGAGGATCTCTCCTATCTCACCGGCCTTCGTTCCCTCACCATCCAAAATATTTCCGGCCTGGATTTCTCCCCCCTGAGCCAGCTTGTGGAACTCACCGAGTTGGATCTCAGCGGCTGCACCATCTCCTCCAACGGCCTGGACGCCATCGCCAGTCTGACCAAATTGCAGCGCCTGCGGCTCAATCAGTGCGCCCTCACAGATATCTCCGCCTTCTCGCCCCTGACTCAGTTGAAGGAGCTGGAGCTCTCCCAGAATTCCATCACCGACGTGGGCGTGCTGTCGCTGATGCTGGATTTGGAGATCGTGACCCTTGCCAACAACCCTGTCAACTCAATCGCGGGCCTGAGCGCATGCAGCAAGCTCACCTCTGTGGATATCAGCGACTGCGATGTTTCGGCCATTGCCGCGCTGGCGGACAAGACTGCCCTCACCACGCTGCTGGCAGGCAACAACCAGATCCGTGATCTCTCCCCCTTGGAAAACTGCAAGGCTTTATCAGTGCTGGAGATTCCTTATAACCAAGTGGAAGACATCTCCATCCTGGCTCAGCTGCCTGCGTT
>CALXCW010000026.1 GCA_944386905.1 uncultured Oscillospiraceae bacterium | reverse complement strand
GCGCCGTGGAGGAGCTGTGCAGCGCATTCTTCCAGTGTCATACGGCTGACGAGATCCCTCGCCCGCTCTTCAAAGCTCAGGCTTTCGTCGAGATACTTGATCGGTTGCTCCATTTATGTTCCTCCTTGCGGTCAACGATCGCCAAATAGGGTGTTTTCCACATATCTGCAAAGGGCATGATAGATGGGAAGATGATACTCCTGCACCAGATACGTCTCCCGTGCAGGCGCTTTGATGCACACGTCGCAGAGCTTTTCCATCCTACCGCCTGCCTCGCCGGTAAGGCCGATAACGCGCATCCCCTTAGCCTTGGCAGCTACCATTGCATAGTAGACGTTTTTGGAGTTACCTGAGGTTGAGATCGCCAACAGCACATCTCCCTTCTGACCATAGCCCCAGACCTGCTGGGCAAAGACCAGCTCCGGCACGGCGTCATTGCCATAGGCAGTGGTGAGGGCAATATTACTGGTGAGGGTGATGGCAGGCAGTGCTCCCTGGAGGTGCTCGGCCAGCACAGTGCCGGCAGGATCAATCTGCTCAAGCGCACGGCGCTCCTCTGCGCCTAGGGGACGGCGAATGTAGAACTCCTTCATCAGTTCGCCGACGATGTGTTCTGCATCCGCGCCGCTGCCGCCGTTGCCACAGACCAGGAGTTTTCCCCCGTTCTGATAGACCTCCACCAGGCTGTCCGCTGCATGGACGACGGCATCGGCACAGCTGGCAAGCTGCGGGTGATGTTCCAGCAGTTCCTTGAAAATATCCACGTTTGTTCCTCCTGATAAAATGTTATCGCGAAAGCAGCTTCTGATACGCCTTTTCCACAAAGGCATCTGTGCCAAAGCTGCCGGATTTTAGCACAAAGTAAAAGTCGCTGCCGATTTTTTTGAGCAGAGGCACGCCCGGCTCGATCTCTTCAAAAATCTCCATGCCCTCGACCGCCATGCTTCTGCAGAAAGCAGCAGAAGTATCGCCGCCCAGTGTGATACATTTGCGGATACCCAATCGCCCACAAAGCGCCTGGGCAAGTGCCGCCAGCGTCTCGGACACAGCTACGGAGATTTCCACATTGGATATTCCCCGAGACAGAGCCGTCTCCTTGGTGTGCCGCACCGCCTCGGCATCCTCACTGGTATGAATCAGCACCAGATCTTCCACCTCATAGGCAAGTTCGGCCTGGTGAAGCAGCTGAGAGAATACCTCTTCTCTCCTCCCCTGGGCAATGGCCAAGGTGTCCATTTCCAGCACTGCGTAGCCTTTTTTCTCCATATACCCTACCTGGGCGATGGTCTGGGGAGTCAAGCTGCCGGCAAGCGCCAGAACAGGTTCACGCTTATTGCGGCACTGCTCTAGGCCGAGATAATAGGCAATCTGCGCACTGCCGCAAACCACCTTCACATCGGCAATCACCTTGGCAATCAGGGCAAGATCGTCCTCATTGCGCACGTCAAAGATCACATATTGATACTGTCCTCTGGCACGCTGAAGCGCCTTTTTGAGGTACGCCTCCCCCTGATCCAACGCCTCGACAGTGATCGCTCCCACTTTCCGCTTCGTCTGGGCGGAAAGAATTTTACAGAGGTTCGATTCGTGCATGGGGTGCACCGGATCATTGCGAAACTGCGACTGCGACAGAGGGACACCGTGGACATAGTGGATCGAGTGAACGGTCGTTCGACCGTTGTCGGGATAACCCAGCACCACGGCTGCGAAGTCCTCCCCCAGCGCATCGAGCATGGCATCGAACTCTGCACCGATATTGCCTCGAAACACAGAACACTGTTTACTGAAATAACGCTCACAGTCCGGCAAGTCCTTGACAGCACGGTAAACGCGGTCATAGGCCTCCTGGGCGGGCAGAAACCGTGAGTCAGTGTCCAGCACACACACCGACTCGCCGGCAGCAAATCGCTCGCTGCTGCCACAGGTATAGGTGACCGTTTTTAGGCCGCTCTTGGCATACATCACCGCAATATCGTTGGCGCCGGTGATATCGTCGGCCACAACAAAAGTTTTCATTGTTTCACACCTTATCTCGTCTCAAGCTGGGTGCGGAAGAGCTTGTACCATTGGCAATACTGGCGGTACCACGGCTCATACGCCTGATGGCGGGCCATATCCGGCAAGTAGACAGCACCCAACTGCGTACCCCGGGCAAAAACTTCCGCAGCAGCAGGTTCCAACGACTGGGCGCACATCAAGGCGATGGCACCGGTGAGTGTTGCCTCCTTCTGCCGGAAGGTCTTGACCGTAGCGCCTAAAATATCCGCTTTGTGCTGCATCCAGCCGCTGCTGTCGGTGGCACCACCCACACTGAGGAGCGTGGCATGCCCCAAGTGAAGAGGCTCTAGGATCATCCGGCCTTGATAAGCCACACCCTCAACCACGGCTCGGAGCATTGCTGCGCCGTCATGCTCCTGGCGAAGGCCCAGGAAAGCACCGGGAAAGTCAGGGTTGAAGAGAGGCGTTCCCATACCGGTGAGGGCCGGGAGAAAGAGAATCCCAGTGGGTTCTCCAGGCTCCAGCAGCCGCGTCACTTCCCCATAGTCCAGCTCCTGCAGCTGGAGTTTTTTGCGGAACCACTCGACGCAAAGACCCGAGGCACTGATGTTGGCCATCCAGAACTGCTTCTCCCCTGGGAAGGGCCCAAAGACATAGCCGTTCTCATAGTCTTTCCTATCCAACGGCCGCGCCTCGCGAACACCCACAAACGTCTCGGCGGTGCCGCAGCTGTTGGAAATGCCCCCCTGCTCCTTGAGTCCCATCCCAAATGCAGCGCAAATGTGGTCGTGGGCGCCGATGTGAACCGGCACATGCTCCCATCCAGGCAGGCGGCAGTCGCCTACGTAACTGCCTGAGGGCAGAATGGGTGAAAAGTTGGCGGCGGTCAGGTCGTAACGGGCAAGCCAGGCCGGTTCATAATCGCCCGTGCTGAGATCATAGCAATAGGTTCTCGCAGCAAAGGTTGGATCGGTTGCCACCTCACCGGTGAGTAAGAATACTAGATAGTCCACCGCTGAGAGCCAGCGCGTGTCTCCCGGCGCAAAGTTGCAATGATCGAGGCACCAGCGATATTTATAGATTCCATATTTAAAGCTATTGCGCAGCCCTGTGCGGAAAAAACGCTCTTGTTCCTCCTGCGGTGAGATCGCAGCCGCCAATTGAGCAGTGCGCCGATCGAACCAGGGCAGAATGGGCGTCAAAGGTTCTCTGTGCACGGCATCGAGCATCAACCCTGCCTCTGCCATACCAGTGACCACCATCCCACGTACCCGACCCTCTGTGGGCAAAAGACTGTCCAGCAGACGGCGTACGGCAGCGTCAATCTCTGCAGCGTCGTAAATGCACCCCACGCCGTCCTGCCGCGCCGGCGTCGGCACTCGCTCCAAGCGCAGCTGCCGTCCGTCATCGGTGAAGAGCCCGGCTTTGAGATTGGTGGTGCCGAAATCGATGCCTACATACACATCCATACCTGCGCCTCAGAACGCCTTAAGCTGCGCAACACCGCTCTTGGGACTGGTAAAGACCCGATTGTGGAGCTCAGCGGGAACACAGTGCATACACCGCGCCATGGAAGCCTGAGCCAGAAGTACAACCTCGCAGGTCTTGAACGCCTCCACGATGGCATCAGCCACCATGCGGTCATAGCCTGCGCCGTCTCCGGCGGAGAGAAGCGCGCCGGCGCCCTCAATCACTCGTTTTGTAAGAGCCACTTCCCTACCCGCAGATTGGGCCTTCCGGGCGATGAGGTCTGAGGTGGGCTCCAAGGTGGAAGCCAGTGTTGCCAGAACAGCGATGGAACTGCTGTGGGCCACAGCCGCCTCCGCCATAGGTGCGTCTATTCGCAGCACCGGTACGCTGGTGAAGGTAGCCCCCTCCTCCATTACGCCGCCAATGGACGAGCAGGCGCAGAGGATCGCGTCGGGGCGGATGGTCTGGGCCACGCCCAGAAGGGCGAAGAGTCTGGCACGGACGCCGGGAGTAATCGCGCCAGCCTGGTTGATTTCCGGCAGGATACTGTCATCCAGGAGGTTCGACACAACGCACTCGCCGATCTCTTCATGGATCAGAGCGCCGATGGTAGGCACAGTGGCCGGGGTGGTGTGGATAATGACAAAGCGCTTCATACGATGGACTCCTTATGCCATGTGGCTGCTGAAAAGATAGTTTTCAATGCGATCTTCCACCAGAGTCTGGACCGCGGCGACGCCCCGCTCCAAGTCAGCGGCAGGAAGTTTTAGCAGCTCAGCGTTGGGCATGCGCGTCACACCCAACTCCTTTTGGAAAGCCAACTCCAGGTCGGTGGCAATATTGATCTTGGCAATGCCGCCAATTCCGTCGAGTTTGATGGCTGTGTGCACAGTTTCTGCCGGCAGGCCGGAGCCGCCGTGGAGCACCAGGGGCGCGCCAGTGAGACTGCGAATCTCTTTGAGGCGTTCAAAGTCAATCTTGGGGTTCTTCACAGGGTAAACGCCGTGGGCCGTTCCAATGCTAACGGCCAGAGAATCGCAGCCGCTCTTCTCAATGAAGTCCGGCACCTGGGCGGGAATAGTGTAGAGGGCTTCGTCGCCGCCGGTTTCCAGCTTATCCGCGCCGCCGATGTTCCCCAATTCTGCTTCCACGGCCACATCCCGGGGATGCGCATAAGCCACAACCTCTTTGGTGATGGCGATATTTTCCGCATAAGGCAGCTTCGAGCCATCGATCATCACCGACTGGAAGCCCGCGTCAATGGCATCAAAAACCGTCTGGGTGTCGTAGGTATGATCCAGATGGAGTACCACCGGCACCGTCACGCCCTTGACCGCCTCGTAGAAGGCATTGGCAAACTCCTTGGCGGTGAGGGAAAACCACCTGAGCTCATTGGAGGAAATCTGCACCAGCACCGGCGCTTTTTTTGCCTCGGCAGCTTGGCAGACAGCACGGATCAGCACGGTGTTGCGCGGAGAGAAGGAGCCAAGAGCATAGCCGTTCTTCCGAGCGTTTTCATAGAGGGCAAGGATGTCGCTGCGTTTCATAGTACATACACGCTTCTTTCTTTAAAACAGTGGAAATTGTGGTTACAGTTCCAGCATATTCGTCTCGACCCAAGAACCGCCGTCTTTGGGTACGCGAACAGACTTGATTTCAAAGGGAGTGAAGTGGAGCTTAGCGCTGCTCTCCAGGAAAGAGAGGCTTACGATTGTGTCGGTCTCGGAACCGGCAGTTTCTATCAGGCGGAGAATTACATCGCCGCTGCCATCTTCGGCAGCCTTCATGGCAGTGAGGAGCACATTCTCTGCCGCCACCTGGGCAAAGGAGGCCGATTGAGGCAGAGAACCGGGATGATACGTCTCGAAGAGTGCAATGGGCTTGCATCGAAGCATCCGGCCCAGTTTGACAGTCTTGCTCTGCTCCCAGCTGCCGGTATGGGGATACAGGCAGTAGGTAAACTCAGAAATACCCTGGTCGATGAAGTCATATTCCACATTTTCCTGAGGAAGATGTGGCTCATGATTGGCAAAGATCGGACTGCGAAGCACCGTGAGATAGGCCATCTGATTTCTGGTACTGCAGGAAGATCGAGAATCCGTGAGGATCGAAAGGCCGGCAATCTTCGTCTCCATACCGGGGTTGGTGCCTTCGAAATCCATAAAGCTTTGCAGGGGGAATTCCTGGCCGTTTGGTTCCCGCTGAGCCACACCATAGGGAATTTCATAGGTGCAACGCAGATAGTTGAGCTGCACCGGGAATTTGAGCTTGAGCATGGCAAACTGCTCATGCCAATCCACCCGCACCCGCACCGGCACATAATCCAGGCCTTGATAGACCAGGAAGTCCTGGCGGAGTGTGGAACGATTATAACGGTAGATGGCGCGGATTACTTTGCGCACCGGGCCATGCTCGAGGCAAAACACCCGCTCAAGGTGGAACTGCCCGATCTCCTCTTCGAAATGGACGACGCCGTGCGACCAGGTGTCGCTGTGATCGGCGATCACTGTGGGCACCGCAGAAAGTCCTTTGCAGAACTCACTGCCGTCGGCCTTGTTGATCAGAGAGGCGAGATAGCCCGTCTCCTCGTCAATCCGAAGAGAAACATACGAATTCTCACACAAAAGGCTCTCATCCCAGGGAAGCATAGCAGGTGCGATGTCCTCGCGGACGGCCACACGGTAGACACGATAGCCCAGGGGCGGCAAGTCTGCCAGGAACACCATGCGGCTTCTGCCGTTGCAGGCAGCCTCGGACTGCACCAGCTGATAGTCCACCACTCGACCTTTGTCGTCCAGCAGCACCGTATGCTCCTTGGGCGTTACCATCTCCACTTCCACCGGTTCAGTGACGGCAAAAGCGTGGGGGTTAAAGACCACCAGAGGCCGCATACCGTCCTCGCGGGGAATGTCAATCGACCAGGTAAGCTTTTGCAGCGCACTGTTTGCAGCATGGTCGGCAATACAGGACGCATAGGAGAACTCCTGTAAAGCGTCCTCACAGGCAGATTTCAAAGATGTTCCGGCCATAATGTCATGGAACTGGTTGAAGAGGACTGCCTTCCAGCCTTCGGTGAGCGCAGCGGCAGGATATGCCAGGCCCTTGATATGATTTGCCAGCACCGAGAGCTTCTCCGCCGTCATCAAAGCGGCTTCCGCCTTGCGGTTGGCGGTCTTGATGCGCATTTCGGCACTGTAGCAGCCGCTGGCATGGTGAAAAAGTTCCCCATAGACCACCGGGAGCGGTTTGCCACTTTGGCGCACTTCTTCAAAGTAGCGATCCGGTGAGGAGAGCACCAACTCCGGCAGATCTGCCCGGCGGTTGAGCTCGTGGATGCTCTCAATGTTGCGCACCGTGGGTGCGCCGCCGTGGTTGCCTACGCCGTAAAAGCTCATCATCTGATCTCCGTCGTGCTTGAGCAGATTGGCACAGCGTTCCACATGGCCGGAGATCTGGTCGGGCCATGAGCAGTATTCAAAAGGAATGCGGTAGGCCGTTACCTGGGAACCGTCGGCAGACTGCCACAGAAAGGTCTCCCCTTCCAGGTGCTTTTCATGACGGCCGGGGCGCATAAATACATAGCCATCCATCCCCTGCTTTTTGAGAAACTGCGGCAGCATTCCCTGGTGGCCGAAGCTGTCGACATTATAGCCAAAGGTAGCCATTTTCCCGAACTTCTCCAGAAAATACCGCTGCGCATAGAGCCCCTGGCGCACAAAGGATTCACCGCAGGGAGCATTGCAGTCGGGTTGGATCCACCAGCCGCCCGCCAGCACCCAGCGCCCCTCGGCCACCCGGGCACGAATTTCCTCAAACATCTCCGGATCGTTTTCCTCCACCCAGGCATAATAGGAGGCGGCACTGCAGGTAAAAATGAAGTCGTCAAATTCCTTCATCCGATCCAATGCAGAACGGAAGGTAGCCTTGATTTCCTGGAAGCCCTCCTGCCAACGCCAGAGCCAGACAGGATCAATATGAGCATTACCGATCATGTGCATTTTTTTCGTCTTGTTCACGGGAATCTCCTTCCTTCGGGCGGTTCAATTATGCCTGAGTCTCTTCCAGGAGGTTGACGGCCTGGAGAGAACCGCTTTCATAACGATATGTTTCGATGGCGTTGTGGCCCACCGCAACACTGTAGGACTTCTCGCCAATGGTGATTGTGGCCTGGGTATCCACGCCATCCGTCTCCAGCAAGCGGAGAATCACGCCCTCACCATCCTCGGCTCGCTTGATCAGCATCAGGTGTACATTGTCCGGCGCTACAGTGACCACAGAGGCTCCACGATAGCATCCGTCTTTACGATTACGGTGGACGGTATCCAGAAGATAACCGCAGGGATGGCTGAGCCGGTCGGCCAGACCATAGAGAGCGGCGTTGTCCACAGCGGTACCGTGGGGCATCAGAAGGAACTCATGCTTATGTTCCCCTAGATCGGTGTATTCGTAGGTTTCCACTTCGTTATACCAATCCGGGCTGTTGCCCTGGGCAAAGATAGCGCTGCGGGTAAGGGTCAGACGAGCTTCACCGCAGTCGATGTTATAGCCATAAATGCTGTCGTTGGCGATGCTCAGGCCGGAGCCGTCGGTGTGGCAGACATCCAGGAACCGCTGCATATTAAACTCTACATTGTCAGTATGGAGGCGGCGGTGGACACCGTAGGCGGTCTCTGCCGTGGTGGAGGCAACGTCGCCCAGAGGAAGGGCAAGCTTTACCAAGTGCCAGGGGTGGTTGAAACGAAGCAGAGATTTCACCCGCAGAGCCTTAGCCCCTTTCTCCAGGATATAGTGAATCTCTGAGAGGGTATTTTCAAAGTGGCTGCGTACACGAATAATCTCTCGCATTGCGCCGCTCTCGATCTTTTCGATCGAATCAAGGGTAAAGCGGATGTTGCAGTCCTCATACACGCGTCCTTGAAGGCCGCCCCAGCAGTCGCGCTCGTCGCGGTATAGGCACAGCCGCGCATTGCCCGCGAGACAGCCACGGCCGGTTTGCAGATCCGTAAGCTGAGAGAGCTCGCCGGTTTTTAGATCGAACTCAGCACGAATTAGGCCGTTGTCCAGGATATTGGCGCAGGGCTTTTCAATTTCAAAGTTGTGGTTACGGCCCAGAGTGGATGCATCCTTGGTAACATAGAATACCTGAACACCGTGCGCCGGCACCTTGGCTTCGAAGAGGAAGCGCCGCCGCCCGCCCAAGGTGGTATGGCGCACCTTGGCATCGGTGTGGATCCGCTGATAGGGCACCTCGCGGCCTTGCGCATCCATGAGCTTTAAGTCAGATTGGCAGAACCACTCCAGTTCCACCTCCTGCACCCCAGCAAAGTCTGTGGCAGAAGGGTTGAAAAGGAAGAGGGGGAACCCGTAATCTGCAGTTAAAACCTGTTGGGAGAGTGCCTGCTGGGCAATGCCGCGGATGATACCAGCCTGAGCACTGACGGCACAAATCTGCATGACCGCCTCATCCCGTGCGCTGCGGATGGTGGTACCGCCGAAGGTATCGTGGAAGGTATTGAAAAGCAGCAGTTTCCACAGCCGCTCCATCTGTGCCGTCTCCTTCATCCACGCCCCACCAGCCAGCTTAACCATTGCCATCATGCGATCAGCCTCCAGGAGCCGCTGCTCCGCCTGGCGATACCGGCGCTTAAAAGGAGCATCGATGCTGTAGCAGCCCTGGTTGATACGCTCAAAGGGCCCGGTCAGCCGAGGCTGAGACTGAGGCTGATAATCATGGAAAAAGGAGTCGAAAGTGGCAAAGTGCAAAGTGGTGTCGGGGAAACTATGCTTGAGGGATCGGATACTCTCAATGTTCTCCACCGTGGGGCCGCCACCATGGTCGCCCACACCATAACAGGCCACCATTTTATCCCATTCCGGCGTGCGATCCAGCGTCAGCTGAATATTTGCCACGGTGGGATCGTGGAACCAGGTGGTATACTCACCGGGCAGGCACAGCGCCTGCACTTCGCTTCCATCGTCACTGGCCCAGCGGAACAGAGATTGAGGCAGCCGTGGCCGCATGAAAACGTAGGTGTCCATTCCGGACTTGGAGAGAATCTGCGGGAGCGTTGCGTTGTGGCCGAAGCTGTCAATGTTGAAGCCGATATGGCAGCGGGTAGAGAATTTCTCCATCAGATACCGCTGACCGTAGAGCGCGTGGCGCACAAAGGCCTCGCCGCTGGGAAGCAGACAGTCCGGCTCCAGGAACCAGCCGCCCACGATCTCCATGCGGCCCTCCTGCACGCGGCGGCGCAGCGCTTCAAAGAGGTTCGGATCTACACGCTCAATCCACTCAAAGAACGCTGTGGACGAGCAGGTAAAGCAAAACTCCGGGTAGGTGTCCATACGCTCGAGCGCAGAGGCCAGTGTGGCTTTGACCTCTTGCATACCCTCTTCCCAATTCCAAAACCACACCGGATCGATGTGGGAGTTGCCGATCATGTAGAGCTCTTTCATATTGAACCAAGCCAAACCTTTCTCCCGGCCCATATAAGCCGGTGCTAACAGATGTGCGAGGCATCTCCTCAAAATGTTTTTTCTTGAATACGGTCACAGGGAAACGTATCGCAGTTGTTGATCCAGCCCAGCCAGGCATCCCGTGACAAGCCAAAGCAGGCCCCACTGAGTCGGCGCAGCTGTTGGGCGGCGCACAGAGCGATTGCCCGTACAGAAAGGGACGTCAATGCTGCAAGCTCACGATAGCCTCTCCGCCAGCCATTGGCCGCCAGAGCCCGAGCCAGAAGGTAACGAAGGAGTAAGAGGCGCTCCTTGCGTAGGTCGCCGTTTGGAAGATCCTCTGCTGAGATCAGCTCCGGCAGTTTCATAAGCTTTTCGGCTAGCTCTAAAACCACCTGGAAACCGCCACGCTCCGCCACAAAGGCGAAACACTCCACATAAGGGAAAATCCCCTGCCCCACGTCAAAATAATCCCGCTCTGTCTCCAGGAGCAGTTGATATACGCGACGAAATACGCTTCCACAACCCTTACCGGAGGTATAGGCCAGAAGGTTAAGGTCATAGACCACCTCTGGCATAACGCCGTGATCCGGCAACATCTGAGCGCATGTGGTTGCCCCGGAGCGGCGCGGCAGCGTCCGGCCAGCCAGCTGGGACTCAATGTGGGCAAGAAATTCCTCCAGATGCGTTTCGTCGCCATGCCAGAGCGCCAGCCGCAGCAATGTCAGCCGCCGACTCTTCTCTGTGGTCTTGGCAAGCTCCGCTTGAATGGGCTCCAGCGCCTCCGAAGCAGGGGCGCACAGCAGCGCCAGGTACGGCTGATAGCTTTCCTCCACAGCGCGGAAATCGGCATCCACCCAGTGGCTGCGCGGCGCCGCATCCAATGCCGCAGCACATGCCTCCAGGGAAAGACGTTTACCTCGCAGCGCCTGGCGCGGATCGTTGGAATACCGTGCCAAGAGCGTTCTCAGCGTTTCCGGATCCAAAGCCTCAGGCCGGACTCCTAAATTCAGGCAATCGGCTACAAGATTTCCCATAACCGCACCTTGGTGCATCAAATCCTTCTGCATGCGAATGCTGGGGAAAAGATCGTGGGAAGCACTGATGGCTTTTCCCAGAACATAGATACCTTCCACCCGCATTCCCTGCTCATTTACAGGGCAGAGAGCCCCCAGGGGGATTTCGATGACAGTTTGCTGGGGCAATGCGCCGCAATAGATGATATCTGCAGTCACCTTACCCTTGGGATCGTAATTGGAATAGCAGGTATAGAGCGTATTTTCAAAGTGGGTATAGGTCATCAAGTCCCGCAGCGTCAGATGCTGGATACCGCGGACGTGACGGCTCTCACGCATGGCCGCATAGCGGCCATGGTCAAAAAGATTGTGGCCGAATTTCCGAGCGTTGACGATGAAGCGAGTATAGTCCAGCGGATCCGAAGCGACCATCATGGTGCTGAAATTGTTCTGATAGGTACCAGCCGTGGGATACTGTGCCAAGGATGCCCAGTAAGTCACACCATCGCGGCCGTTGCCGTATTCCGCTCTGGCTCCGGCAAACACCGCAACATCGCCGTCGCCGGTGGCATCCAAAAGGTAGGCAGCGCGGAAGAACGAAATACCTCTCTCCCCCGCTACAGCCACGCCAGCCACCTGGCCCCCTTCACGCCAGACGCCGAAAGCGATATGACCGAAGAATACTGAAACTCCGGCCTGCAGCAACGCTTGAAGCAAAGCAGTTGCTTTGATGTCCGGATTCCAGTTGTCCACCTGGCCCCAGATTCCCGGCAATGCAGGCCGGTCAAGGGGGTCGGTCAGCTCTCGCACCAGGTCGTCAATCTCTTGGGTATCACAGTAGCGGGCACCAAACCAGTAGGCGCTGACACCACCCACTGTAGATGTACCGCCCAGAGCATAGTTCGGTTCCACCACCGCCACACGCTTGCCATGGCGAGCGGCTGCCAGAGCAGCCATGGCGCCGGCAGTGCCGCCTCCAACTACCACCACATCCCACTCAATCTCCCGACCAGAAAAAGCGGGCTCCCAGGGTAAGACCGGATCGATGTGCTCCCGAATGGGATCCATGGCCGCTTCGACATGGTATGTGACGTCCCTTGAAAACGCCTGGGGCAGTGGGCGAGTCCCCAAGCCGCGTACTGCAAAGCGTCCCAGGCGCCAAGACGCGGCAAGACCGCGCGCGCGATACTGCTCAATCAGATTCAACCGGGCCGTAAGGAGGCGCTGGGGCAGTGGTGCCCCCGCGCCTTCCGCCTGTTCTACTGTAAATATCTGGACTTTTTGAGGATCGTCACGGCCGATGAGATAGGCACTGTAACGCTCGTCAGTATAAGCTGTGCGATAGTCCTCAACAGAGGCAGCGACGATTGCTGCCACACCGAACTTGCCGCCCACACGCAAGAGCGTACTGCCAGCACCGTCGGGCTGCTGGTCTAAGATCCAGGCCATGTAAAGAAGCTGAACCCCGCTTTGTAGGCAACGGGCCTCCAGAGCCCGGAGTATCTGATCCGGCGTCTCCTCCGCCGGAAAGGACAGCGTCAAAGCGCACTCCGTGGCCAAGCATGTCTCCTGCGCGATGAGTATCACAGAGCGGCCCGCCTCGGACAGCGCCACCGCCCGCTCCACTGCCTGGGTCGTAGCACCCAGCACCGCCGTATCAACGCGCGCCAGGACAGGTAGGTGATTTGCCGTGTTCATGGATTGCCCCCCTCATCCGAGGTCGAGTACGTGCTCCTCGCCGTTCTCACGATAGGTAATGGTAAAGGCATTGCTGACCAGATTTGCCTGCAGCACGGCGCTGGAGTCGTCCTTGTCCCAGCGGATGACCAGCTCATTCTCTTGCTGCTCCGGCAATGTCATCTCACCAGAGAAGGCCGGACAGCTGTTATAAAAGCGCATCATCTTGCACAGCTTCTGCACCACTGGTTTTTTCACCTGCTCGTTGATCTCCTCAACGGTGTAATTATGCCGGGAGATGTTGCGATCATAATGGGTGCGTTCCATAAGCTCATAGTCGTTGGGGCCTGCCAACAAGCCCATATAATATACCTGAGGAATGCCGGGGGTAAAGAACTGAATAGCGCGGGAAAGAAGATACGCCTGGTCATCTTCCCCCACAGCGGAGAAGTATGAGCAATTGATCTGATAGACCACCTTGGCGCCCTGGGAGTCCTTGCTGTAGTCCCATTTGAAGTTGGCGCCGTATTCCTCGGTCTTACGGATCACAGCTTCCAGCTCTTCTTTGCTCAGCAGATCTACCACGTCCACAGTGCCCAAGCCATCATGGGTATCCAGGGTGGTATACTGTTTGCGCGGGCAGATATTCAGCCAATGGAGCAGCCGCTTGTTGCTGTGCGTATAGAGGGTGTGAAGCACCATCACCGGCAGGACAAAATCATAGACGTAGTAGCCGTGCTCAGCGATACTCAGCTGCCGGGTATAGTGGTCGTGAATCTCCGGCAGAAGCTCTACACCGGTGCCGTCCAGGAGATCGCGTACCCGGTCGATAAGCTGCCAGAAGTCGGGCTCCAGGAAGAAACAGGTGGTGCCGGGGCGCTTCGTGGCAAAGGCCAGGGCGTCTAGGCGAATCAGCGGAATACCATGGCGCACCAGGTTGTCCAGTGTCCGCTTGACAAAGTCCCAAGCGGCGTCCTGACGCAAATCGAGATCCATCTGCTCGTCGTCGAAGGTACACCAAATCTTCTCAGTGGTACCGTCGCGGAAGGTGATATCCTCACAGGGTGCGCAGGGCTTTCTCTTGTTGAGCAGAGCAATCTCTTCCTCCGTGGGATAGCCGTTCTCCCAGAAATCCTTAAACCGCATGAACAGATGGGCATAGGGAGATTCGTCATGTTTCTCGATGAAATCCAGGAATTCCGGTGAGCGGCGGGAGAGATGGTTGATCATAAAATCGGCCATGATCTCATAGTCTGCAGCCAGGCGTTCAATGTCCGACCAGTCTCCAAATTCCTCCGCCACCTGCTGGTAGTTGATCGGGGCAAAGCCTCGGTCTCCGGAGGAGGGATAAAAGGGCAGAATATGAATGGCACCAATTTCCTTCTCAAAGTGGCGATGGATCACATCATAGAGCTCTTTGAGATTACGCCCGAAGCTATCGGGGTAAGTAATCAGCATGATATTGTTTTTCATCGATCTCAACACCCAATTCTTAGTAGTGATACTGCTCATCAAAGCGCTTAAACCAGGGATTATAGTAATTGGCAAACTGCATCTTGGCCTCTAAGAGCCGCCGGTCGGCGTCGGCCAGAAGTTGGGGGCCAATGTGGCCAAAGGTATAGTAGTCAAAGTGAAGGGAAGTGATTTTCTTCAGAGACTCTCGCCAGGCCGCCTCATTGGAGCCGATGTGCTCGCTGTAGCCGCCCCAAATGGCGTCGCCGGCGATGAGCACCGTTGCATCTTCCAGCTTGAGCACAAAACTCACAGAACCCATGGTGTGGCCCGGTGTGTGGAGTACTGTGAGGGTGCCGCCAGTCACAGGAAATACGTCGCCCTCATTGAGGGT
>CALXCW010000025.1 GCA_944386905.1 uncultured Oscillospiraceae bacterium | reverse complement strand
CAAAGCAACCCGGGTCTTGATGGGCGGAATCACCGCATAGACCTCGTCGGCGCCGGCCAGGTCAAACTCACGGCACTTGTAGGCATACTGGAGCTTCGTCTCCGCGCTGTCCTTCTTGGCCGAGAGTACCACAGAGGTCATATCCTCCGGATACTCGGTGACGCCGTAGCAGGCCACCATGTACTCGTTGATGGTCACATCGGCGTCGGGGTCGCTCATCTCCAAAATATGGCGCTCGATGCCGATTTGGCTGGAGCCCTCTTCAAAGGTGAGCACTGTCTGGAGCTTCACCGTGAGGTCGGTAAATTCGATCTCCACCGGATCGAGGGTCAGCTTGCGTACCTTACCCTCCTGGGAGAAGTGGGCATGGGTACGGCACAAACACAGATCCACCTCTTCGCCGTTGTGGCAAATCTTGGCCGAGCGCACGGTGCCCTCGCCGGCGTAGTGGGTGAAGTAGCCGGCGCGGTACTTCTCTTGAATCAGGAAGGGATAGCCGCACTCCTGAACATGGGGTGTCCCGATGCCAATTTCCCACTCCAGCTTCGCCGCATAGGGCCGCAGATCCACGATGGCGCCGCCCTGATCCATATTCACGCACACGCGCATATAGGGGTCGCAGTACCAGAAGAGCTGCTTGTTGGAGCCGTAGATGAGGTCGCGCCACAGCGCGCACTCCGGCTCGGTATAGGTCTTTTTCTGGCGGTAGTAGTCGGCAAACTCCGACATGGTCATGTCGATGAGCTTGCCCTCCTTTTTAAGCTGACCATAGTAGGCGCAGCCGTCGTCATAGCTGGCCTTGAGCAGCGCATAGGGCGACTCCCACCGGCCCATCTTGTTCATCCAGCCGGGGCCGACAAACTGCATGTTGTAGGCATAGCCGTTGTTGAACTTGGCCTGATAGCGATACTGGTCGATGAGGTTAAAGAGGTAGGGATAGCTCTGGCCGGAATAGGTGCCGTCGTCGTTGAAGTGGCCGGGGGTGTAGAGCATGCCCCGGAGCACATTCTGCGGATGGGTACCGAAGTTGGAGCCGTTGCCATCGTAGCAGGCCATGAGATCCCGGCTCAGATGCGGGATGGCCACAATGCCGCTGTCCTCCTCGGCATTGGCCGCGGGGGCATGGGTGTTGACCTTAGAGGGAATCCAGGGCGCCCAGGGGCCGCCGTCCATAAAGGTGTACCAGGAGTTATTACAGGTGTGGTAGGCCTTGGGCCCCTCCTCCCAGCAAGTTGCTACGGCGCACTTGACACTGGGATACTTCTCCTTGATGTAGTTGGTAAGGGCGGCATCCATATAGTAGCTGCCGGTGGATTCGGGATAGAAGCCAAAGCGCTCATAGAACTTGCCAAAGACATCATCCACCACGCTTTTCTTCATGTCCATGTCGAACATCCAGATGCAGAAATCCTTGGTCTTGTACTTCTCGCGGAACTCCTTACAGGGAAGTCCCAGGAGCGTCAGGCCAATTTCGTCGCCGTAGGTCTCATGGTCGGCCTTGGCCAGCGCCACAGCCTCGTCGTTGAACAGCGAAGCGTAAGTCATCTGGATGGTAGTCTTGAGGCCGTTTTTATGGGCGGCAGCCTGCTGGATTTTGAAGATGTCCAAACTCTCGGTGAGCAGCGCCTTGCGCCCCAAGTCCTCGGCCTGGCCATGGCCAGTGACCTTTTCAGCGTACTCCGGCACCATTTCAGGCCGGTGGATGATATTGAGAATAAATTCTTCCATGTTTTCGTCCTTTCAAGAAGGAAAATTCCGCAGGATTATCCCTTCACCGCACCATTGGTGACTCCCTCCACATAGAACTTCTGCATAATGAGGAACAGCACGGAGATGGGGATGGAAACCAGCACGCCGCCCACACAGAACTGGGTGAAGTAGGTATTGATGAGGCTCTTGTCCAGCATGCGGTACAGGCCCACCGCCACAGTGTAGTTGGCGGAAATGCCGGCGTTGAGGATCATCTTGGAATACACGAAGTCCATCCAAGGGGTGAGGAAGCTGCTGATGATGGTATATACGATGATGGGACGGCTGGTGGGGATAACCACCTTCCAGAAGATCATGGCCTCGTTGCAGCCATCCAGCCGGGCGGCCTCGCAGAGGGAGCGGGGCACGGTGTCAAAGAAGCCCTTGGCAATCAGATAGCCCAAGCCGGAGGAAGCCGAGTAGACCAAGATCAGACCGATATGGCTGTTGGTGAGGTTGAAGGTCTTGAGGGTAAAGTACACGGCGATCATGGCCAGCATGCCGGGGAACAGGTTCAGAATCACAGCGACATTCATCAGAGGCTTGCGAGCCTTGAAGCGCATCACCGATGTGGCATAGGCCACCATGAGCACAAACAGCGTGGAGATCACGCATGTCCAGCAGGCAATGCGGAAGGTGTTCATAAACCAGGTGGGGAACTGGTTGACCGTGTCAGGCGTCAGCAGGAGCTTGTAGTGGATCAAACTCCACTCCTTGGGGAAGAAGGTGCTGGTGTTCATACCGGAATAGCTGCTGAAGGAGGTACACACCAACCACACCACCGGCAAGATCCACAGCACGCACAAAATTGCGATGATGGCATTGTGGCCCAGCAGCCGGCCGGCACGTTTGACTCGTCCACGTTTCATTGATATCCCTCCTCCTTATTGCCTCCGATCATAAAGTTGAAGGCAATGAGCGTAAAGACGGCACAGACCACAAAGACCATGATGCCGATGACGGAGGCCATCTTGTAGTTATAGTAATTCTGCGTCAGGTTGAACAGCCACGTGACCAGCAAGTCCACTTCTCTGGCCTGAGAGGCAGCCATGAACTGGTCGGTGGTGACATAGACATCCTGGGTGAGCAGATAAATGACGTTGAAATTGTTGAAGTTTTTGACAAAATCCGTCACCAGAGCCGGGCCCGTCACAAAGAGCATGTAGGGCATGGTGATGTGGCGGAAGGTCTGGAAGGGGTTGGCACCGTCGATGCGGGCACTCTCCAGCTGGTCGGTAGGCAGGTTCATCAAAACGCCGGTGGCAATGAGCATCTGATAGGGAATGCCGACCCAAATGTTGATAATAATAATCATCACATGGGCCCAGCCCGGCGCAGAGAGGAAGGGGATGGTACTCGAGGAGATGAGGCCGATATCCCGCAAAAACCCTGTGAGGCCGATGTTGGAGCAGAAGGTGTTGATGAGGCCGGTGTTGGAGAACAGGTTGCGCATCAGCAGCAGCGAAACGAACTGCGGCACGGCAATGGTCATCACCAGCATGGTACGCCAGAGCTTAGTGCCACGGGTGAGCTTGCTGTTGAGCAGCAGCGACATGAGGATGCCGCCGAAGTAAGTGGTGAGCGTGGCGAAGAACGACCACACCAGCGTCCAGCCCAGGACACGCACAAAGGCGTAGCCGAAGGTGGAGGTGATGCTTCCGCCGAACAGCGCCGAGAAGTTGGCAAAGCCCACCCACGTAAAGAGGTTCGTGGGCGGCATGTGCTGCTGGTCGTAGTTGGTGAAGGCCACCAAAATCAGCAGCAAAATGGGGATAACCGTGAAAACCACGATGCCCAGCACAGGCAGAGAAAGAAGCGTGATGTGGAACTTTTCATCCAGATAGGACTTGAGATCTTCCACGAAGTTGTTAACGTGACGTCCCTGCTGTGCCTGCAGCTGCAGCTGATAGACGTTGACCACGTTGCGCATCCACACCACCAGGGCCACTGCCCAGACTACAAAGCTAAACAGAGAGAAGAGCAGGATCATGAAGGAATTGTCGTAATCGTTCCATTCCGACTGCATTGTGGCGATGTTGAATACCTGCTCGGCCTGCACCGTGCCCAGGGTAGAGAATTTGGGCACATAACTCATGGCAAAGCTCAGGGTAAACCAGACGATGGCCGCTTCCAGCAGCGTCATAATCAGGGCTTTGGCAAACTGCTTACGCCGGGCATAGCCGGCACCCCACCACAGGAGGGAGAGCTTGACGAATGCGTCGCCCTTGACCACGGCAGTTCCAAACTCAGCAAAGAACCTGCCGATAGCGCCGAAGAAACCGCCCAGCGCGCCGCCAATACTGGCAAAGCCGCCGGTTCTCTCTTCCATAGGGATCTTCCTTTCTTTTTTCGTTTCCTTTTCTTACTGGAGCCCGCCGGCTCCTGGACGGCTTTTCCGCCTGACAGGCAGCCGGAGAGCGGCTTGACGTGGCCGCCCGGTGAAAAGCCGAATCCTTGGTGCGCTAGGAAATTCGGCCCCATATGCTGGGCATATGGGGCCGAGAAGCGATGTGGGTTATTCCACAGAAGCGCCGGCGCCTTCCACTAGGAGATCCAGAGCCTCCTGGATGCCAGCCTCATCGTCCACCTTGAGCTCGCCATTGGCGACCATCTGGCCGAAGGTTGCGGCGGGATCCCAGTACTTACCGCCCACGTCCTGAACAAAGCCATAGACATCCTGCGCGGAGGAAGCGGCAATGGCCAGGTTAGAGGTCACAGCGTCAGCAGCGGCAGCGTTGAGGTTGGTGGGAGCAACTTGACGCGCTTCAAAACGAGCGGTCTGAGAAGCTTCGTTGGTCAGGAACTCAGCCAGCAGCACAGCCCAGCCGGCATTGGTAGAATAGGCATTGACGCCGATGAGCTTAAAGCCGGAGAAGCAAGCCTGCTGCACCTGATCTTCACCGCAGGTGAAGGTGGGCAGCTTGGTGGCGGCATAGCCGTCGCCAAAGGCAGTCTGGCAGGCGGCGGCGTCCCAAGTGCCGTCAACGACAGCGCAGACAGCACCGGAAGCGATCTGGTTGGAGAGGTCGCCGTCAGTCACGGCCAGGAAGCCGGGATGGGAGGCGATGTTCAGCATGGACTGCGCCACCTGCACGCCGGTGTAACCGTCAGGAGAGGTGCCGTTCCAGTCCAGCGTGGTAGTACCGTCCGCATTGAGCACAGTGCTAAAGCCGGCGCCCAGGAAGAAAGAGGCGTTATACCAACCGGAATTGAGAGTCATACCCACCTTGCTGCCGGCAGCAGCGGCGGCCTCCAGGAGGGTATCCCAAGTCTCGGCCTGCTCGGCGGTAATCTTCGTGGAATCATAATAGAGGAAGTAGTTGTTGCCGCCGCCCATGGGGAAGGCATACATCACGCCATCCTTGCTGGCAGCCTCCACAGAACCAGCGCTGTTGGCAGCCTTGACGTCGTCCAAAGTTTTGCCAGCGTAGGCGGGAAGCACCTGGGCAATATCGCCGTCGAGGGGCAGCAGCGCACCGGCAGCCACCAGGTCGTTAAGCTGGTCATTGGCAAAGGCGAATACGTCGGCAGCCGCTTCCACGTCGGTGAGAATGGTGTCACGCGCGGTGGACTCAGACTCCACGCCGATCTGGATGTCGAAGGTCTGGTCGGGGTAAGCAGCCTTGAACTCCTCCACCAGCTCGCCCAGGAGGGCCTGATCCTCTTCGGCGCCCCACAGGGTCAGGGAGATGGTCTCGCCGGAGGGCGCAGCGGTATCATCGCTGGTGTCGTCGGTCGTATCGTTGGTCGTATCGTTGGTCGTGTCGTTGGTGGTGTCGTTGGTGGTGTCGTTGGTGGTGTCGTTGGTGGTGGTGTCGCCGGCGCAGGCCGCCAGGGACAGAACCAGCACCAAGGCCAGAAGCAATGCCAGAATCTTTTTCATCGGTGTCTTGTTCCTCCTTGTTTTTTGTTCGGAAGTTGCGCACTTTGTTGCGCACAATTCCTATGCTAAAAGAATACCGCAGAACAAGCCAAACGTCAAGTCGCGTTTTATACCGAAATTATCCAGTATATTTAGCGAACATGACGAAAGTGGCGCAATAATATACAGCGCAACTTGCGCAACTTTCATTTTTATTTCGTGGATTCGCGCAAAATGACCTGGTAACCCTGCATCTGGCGGTTGGCGGTAGCCCGTCCGGCCATATGATCCAGCAGCAGTCTCCCCACAGCCGCCCCGAGCGCCGCCGCATCAAACTGCACCGCGGTAATGGTAGGGTTGGAATTGAGGAGAATCTCACTGTCGTAGAGGCTGGCCAGGCGGATGTCCTCCGGCACACGGAGCCCCCGGCGCTGCAGCTCCTTGAGTACAATCACCGCAACAGCGTCGTCTGAGCAGAGAATACACTCGGGGCTGCGCTCCAGCGCCGCCTCCAGGGCATCGAGCCGCTGCTCATTGTCCTCGATCCCGGTGCAAATGAGCTCCGGCTGCGGCGTGATTCCGCTTTCTTCCAGGGCTTGAAAATAGCCCCGGAGCCGGTCAATGTTGACGGTATAGTTGTCACTGCCGCCCAGATACGCAATTCGCCGCAGGCCCTTCTGTACCAAAAGCCGTGTGAGTTCCCAGGCAGCACCCACATGATCGTTGTCTACCTGGAGAGCCTCCGGCTCGTCCTCGATGCGTCCCATGGCTGCATACGGAATGCCGTAAGTGCGTACCAACGCCAGACAGGGATCAGAGATCAGGGTGCGGGCCAGAATCACGCCGTCCACCTTTTTCGCCTCCAATTGCCGCTGGAGCTGGGTCATGTCGGTGGGATCGGCAAAGCAGAGTAGAATGTCATATCCCCGCTGGGTGGCCATGCGGCAAATGCCTCCCATGCACTTACGGAAAAAGGGCAGATCCAGCTGAACAAAGTGGGATGGGATCACCAGGCTGAGATTGTGGCTGGTGCACCGGACGCTGCAGCGCGTCAAGGTGCTGGGGTCGCAGCCGGCATCTTTTACATAGGCAAAGACGCGTGCGCGCGTCTCCTCGCCGATACGCCCCTTGCCGGAGAGCGCCCGGGACACGGTGGTCTTTGACACGCCCAAAGCCGTGGCAATCTGTTCAATGGTCAGCTTTTTCCAGGGAGTTTCCGATTCAGCCATGAAAAAACCTCCTTTGGGGATGGCGCTCCTGCGCCGGCTATGATAGACTAGAAAAAAGCGGCTTTCCCTTAGCATATGGAAGTTTTCGCCCTTTGTCAAGGAGAACCCGCCGCACCCCATAAAGCCACAAGGAGGTCATCCCATGTTTGAGCAGCGCATCGCCTACGGTGCCGCCTATTATGACGAATACATGCCCCTCTCCCGGGTGGAAGAGGATATGGCGCTGATGGAACAGGCCGGCATGAACATCATCCGCATCGCTGAATCCACCTGGAGCACCTGGGAACCCCGGGAAGGTGAATTTGATTTCACCAGTCTAAACCGAGTATTGCAGGCTGCCCGCCGCCATCACATTCAAGTCATCGTCGGCACACCTACCTACGCGATCCCCCCCTGGCTGGCTCGGAAGTACCCCGATATTCTGGCCGAGACCCATGACGGCCCGGGCCGCTACGGCCACCGTCAGCTGATGGATCTCACGCACCCCGGCTACCGCCGCCACTGTGAAATTATCATCCGACGGCTTCTGGAGGCAGCCATGCCCTATGAGAACGTGGTTGGCTTCCAGCTGGACAATGAGACAAAGCCCTACGACACCTGTTCCCCCCGCGCCCAGGCTCTGTTCAAGAAATGGCTTCAGGAAAAATTCGGCACTGTAGAGGCTCTCAATGCCGCCTTTGGGCTGGCCTATTGGAGCAACGCTCTGGGCTCCTGGGACGATCTGCCCGACGTCCGCGGCACCATCAACGGCAGTCTCGCCGCCGAGTATGAAGCCTTTCAGCGCCACTTGGTCACGGAATTCCTCTCCTGGCAGCGCAGCATCGTAGACGAGTACCGTCGCCCCGACCAATTTGTCACCCATAACTTTGACTACGCCTGGCGCGACTACTCCTGGGGACTTCAGCCCGACGCCGACCAGTTCGACGCCGCCAAGGCCATGACTGTGGCCGGTTGCGACATCTATCACCCCAGCGCCGCCAAGCTCACCGGCACAGAGCTCAGTCTCTGCGGCGACATCGCCCGGGGACTCAAGGGCGGCCAGCCCTTCCTGGTGCTGGAAACTCAGGCTCAGGGCCCCTTCGCCCACTTCCCCTTCCCCGGTCAGCTGCGCCTGTGCGCTTTCGCCCACCTGGCCAATGGCGCGGCGATGGTGGAATATTGGCATTGGCATTCCATCCACAACGCCAAGGAGTGCTACTGGAAGGGCATCCTCAGCCACGACCTCCTCCCCGGCGCCGCCTATCGGGAGATTGCCGCTGTGGGGGCGGAGCTGACTGCCTTGGGCCCGGCGCTCACCGGCTTCACCCGCAAAAGTCCCGTAGCCATCATCGTCTCCGGGCGCAGTCTTACCGGGATCAAGCATGACTACTCCTTCACCGGCATGGACTACAACGACATTCTCCGCTGGCTCTACGATGCTCTGTTCCGCTTGAATATTCCCTGCGACATTCTCCCCGATACCACCCGGGATTTCACCGGTTATGACCTGGTGGCCGTACCAGGGCTCTACTGTGCGCAGGAGGATCTGATCGCAGCACTGCGGCGTTACGTGGCAGGCGGCGGAAATCTCCTGGCCACCTACCGCAGCTTCTTCTGCGATGAGCATGTGACCATCCGCCACGCTCCCCAGCCCTACGGCCTCACCGACGTGTTCGGCATGACGTATGATCAGTTCTGCGACGGCACAGGCGTGGAAGGCGTGGAGGGCTGGATGGAGCTGCTGCGCCCTGACGACGGCACTGAGGTACTCCGCGGCTATCGCCACTGGGCCTACGCTCCCTATGCCGCCGCCACCCTTCATCCTTTTGGCCGCGGCCAGGCGGCCTATTTAGGCGCCAAACTGGAGGCAGCCGCCCTGGAAGCGTTGCTTGAAACACTTTTGCCCAGATTGGGAGTACTCGTTGGGTCGGTTCGCTGGCCGTTGGTGGTGAAATCCGGCGTCAACGGTCAAGGGCGGCAGCTCACGTATCTGCTCAATTACGGCCCCGCCACATCCTATACGGTGGAGCGCCCTTGCCGGGAGCTGCGTGCTGACCGCGCTTTGGCCGCAGGGGACAGCCTTGCGCTCTCCCCCTTCGATGTTGCCATTCTCTATGAATAAAACGTGTGGCAGGCAGCCGAAATGAGCTGCCTGCCACACGTTTTCATGTTTTCATTTCACCATACCGGGCGGCGCCACGCTCCGGCGAGGCACAATGCGGGTGGAGAGAGAGAGCTTGATGAGGCCGGTGGCCTGGGCATCACGGATGGTCTGCCCCCGGGCAATCCGCCGATGGAGCAGCCCCATGGCCTCGGCTCCCAGCGTCTCCTTAAAGGCGTGAACCGTGGTAAGCGCCGGTTCCACCAGCTCACAGACCGGAATATCGTCAAACCCCATCACCGACACCGCCTCGGGCACCTGCACCCCCAGGGCCCGCAGCGCCCGGATGGCAGCTGCGGCCACCACATCGTTCTCAGCGAAAAAGGCGTCGGGCAAATTCCGGGGATCCATTTTCTCCAGGAGCTCCCGATAGGCGCCCTCGGCGGCGATGTCCACCTCCAGCGTCGTAAGGCTCCCCGCCTCCCCCAAATGCTCCGAGAGCGCCATGCGAATGCCGTGCTCCCGGTCATCAAAGTTGGCGATGCGCTGCCGCGCTCGCAGATAGCAGAACCGACGGTGGCCCTGGTCAATGAGATAGGACATGGCGGACTTGGCGCCGTAGAGGTTGTCGTTCCCCACACAATCTACATAAGCCGAACAGACAAAGCTGTCCGCCACCACCACCGGAAAGGGCAGTGCCGCGTCGATCAGCCCGGCAATCTCTCGGCGTCTGGCGGCAGTAAAGTCAGTGCCCAGCACGATCATGCCGGCCAAATCCGGTAAAATATCCTCCAGCTGCTCAGAAAAATCCAGCGATGCATAAAAATAACGGATCAGCACCCGGTAGCCCAGCTCCTTGGCAGCAGCCTCCACCCCCTGGAGCACAAAGGTATAAAAGTTCGATTCCTGGGCAATGCCCACAGCCTCATCCAGATAGATGACAAAACATATCGTCTGCCCCTCAGCCGCTCGGGGCGGCGCATAGCCCATGGCCCTGGCGGCCTCCAGCACCCGTGCCCTGGTCTCCCGGCTGACGCCGGGCTTGTTGTTCAAGGCCACCGACACCGAAGCAGTGGAAATCCCCAGTTTTTTTGCGATATCCTTGGCCGTCACACCCGCCATGTCATTCACCTCGCCTTTATTGTAGTATACGCCGGAGTAGATTGCAAGACGCCTTAACCTAATTTTACCTAATTTCACTCTTTTAAGTTTAAAAATATTTCGCCTAATTTTGGCTAATTTCCACATAGAAAACGAGCCGTCGCCGTGGTACAATGGGAGGCGAAATGATGAAATGAGGTGGAAGCTATGCTGTATCTTGGCGTAGATCTGGGCACTTCCTCGGTCAAGCTCCTGCTGGTGGATGAGACCGGCGCGGTCATCAAAACCGCCTCGCGCACCTATCCGCTGGAATTTCCCCAGCCGGGCTGGTCGCAGCAGAACCCGGAGGATTGGTGGAAGGGAACCTGCGAGGCCATGGGAGAGCTCCTTCAGGGCGTGAACAGCGCGCAGATTGCGGGACTTGCCGTGGGCGGACAGATGCACGGCCTGGTGGTATTGGACGAGCACGATCAGGTCATTCGTCCGGCTATTCTCTGGAACGACGGCCGAACCGCCGAGGAGACCCGGGAGATGAACGCCCACTTTGGCCGAGAGGGCCTGCTGTCCCTGGCGGGCAACATCGCCTTTGCCGGTTTCACGGCGCCCAAGCTCCTGTGGATGCGCCGTCACGAGCCGGCGCTCTTTGCAAAAATCAACAAAATCATGCTGCCTAAGGACTATCTCGTCTACCGTCTCACGGGCGTACACAGCTGCGACTTCTCCGACGCCTCGGGCATGCTGCTGCTGGACGTGGCCAATCGCCGCTGGAGCCAGGCCCTTCTCGACTACTGCGGCGTCACCGAGGCGCAGATGCCTAAGCTCTTTGAAAGTTACGAGGCTGTAGGCACGCTGCGGCCGGAAATCGCGCTTCAGCTGGGCCTTCCTCAGCGCGTGGTGGTAGCCGCCGGCGCAGGCGACAACGCCGCCGCTGCCGTGGGCACGGGCACCGTGGGCGAGGGACGCTGCAACATCTCCCTGGGAACCTCCGGCACGGTGTTCATCTCTTCAGACACCTTCCGTCTGCCGCCCCTGGGCAACCTTCATGCCTTCGCCCATGCCGACGGAGCCTATCATCTGATGGGCTGCATTCTCTCGGCGGCTTCGGCCTACGGCTGGTGGACAAAGGACGTCCTCCAAGCCGTCTCCGACGCCGAGGAGCAAAATTCCATCGCGGACGACGATCTGGGCCGCAATCCGGTTTTCTTCCTGCCCTACCTCATGGGCGAGCGGTCTCCCCACAACGATCCCGACGCCCGGGGCGCTTTCCTCGGCATGAGCATGGACACCACTCGGGCGCAAATGACCCAGGCTGTTCTGGAGGGTGTGGCCTTCGCGATCCGTGATTCCGTAGAGATCGCCCGCGCCTTGGGAATTACGATCCGTGAAAGCGGTCTGTGCGGCGGCGGCGCCAAGAGTATGCTTTGGCGTAAGATCATGGCCAATGCGCTGAACATCGAGATCCAGGTGCCGGAGCTGGAAGAGGGTGCCGGATACGGCGGCGCAGTGCTGGCCATGGTGGCAGCCGGGGCCTATCCTTCTGTGCGGGCCGCCTGCGAAAAGCTCCAGAGCCGCCGGCGGTGCTACCGCCCCGATCCGGCCATCGCCGCCCGCTACGAAGCCCGTTATCAAGTCTATCGTTCCCTCTATCCCGCGCTGCAAACACTCTACCCCACCTTAGCCTGGAAGGAGTAAGCCATGGAAATCCTCTCGATCTACGATCCCGCCTTTCGTCCTTACGGCCGAGTGCTCACCGGCTACGACACCGCCGCCCTGGCAGATACCCTGGAGCGCACGCCGCTGCCCGAGGGCGTGGTTTACACAGCCAGCGAGCCGTCTCTGGAAGCACTCCCCATTTTCGCCGACTTTTCGCAGAGTGTCTATGGCGGCATGCCGGTACAGCTGGGCTGGTGCAACGGCCACAACACCCGTCTCAATTGTCTCGAGTACCACCGAGACAGTGAAATCAATTTCGGCACCCGCGACTTTATTCTGCTGCTGGGCTTAGAGAGCGAAATTTCCGGCGGTAAGTTTGACACCTCCCTGGTCAAGGCCTTCCGGGTTCCGGCGGGTACGCTGGTGGAAGTCTACGCCACCACGCTGCACTACGCTCCCTGCGAGGCAAAGCTCGGCCAGGGCTTTCAGGTGCTGGTGGCGCTGCCCCGCGGCACCAATACAGAGCGGCCTCGCTTCGCCTCCAAAACCTATGAAGACACGCTCCTTACCGCATGCAACAAATGGCTTCTGGCCCACGCGGAATCCGACGAAGCCAAGGCCGGCGCCGTTGTGGCCCTGACAGGAGAAAACCTCGACATTGCCGGAAGTATCTGAGCACGAGATACGGCGCAGCATCCACTAAAGACGAACCCCATACGCCCATCATGGATCATTCAATTCTGAAATAAGGAAGGATTTTATTATGTTAGGTTCCAACATCCCCGTCGTCAAGCTGGGCATCATCGCGGTGTCCCGCGATTGCTTCCCCATCGCCCTGTCCACCGCCCGCCGCTCCGCCATCGTCCAGTCCTACCGGGGCGAAGATCTCTATGAGTGTCCCGTCACGGTGGAAAACGAGCAGGATATGCTCAAGGCCGTGGCTGACGTGACCGCCGCCGGGTGCAACGCCCTGGTGGTGTTCCTGGGCAACTTCGGCCCCGAAACCCCAGAGACCCTCATCGCCCAGAAGTTTGACGGCCCGTGCATGTTCGTGGCCGCTGCCGAGGGCGACGGCGACCTCATCGACGGCCGCGGCGACGCCTACTGCGGCATGCTCAACTGCTCTTACAACCTGGGAATGCGCCATCTCAAGGGTTACATCCCCGAATACCCTGTGGGCCGCGCCGAGGATGTGGCCGGCATGATCGCCGACTTTGTGCCCATCGCGCGGGCGGTCATCGGCGTGAAAAACCTGAAAATCATCACCTTTGGCCCCCGTCCCCAGGACTTTTTCGCCTGCAATGCCCCCATCAAGGGTCTGTACGAGCTGGGCGTGGAGATCGAGGAAAACTCCGAATTGGATCTGCTGGTCTCCTACAAGGCGCACGCCGGTGATCCCCGTATTCCTGAAGTCTGCGCCGATATGGCAAAGGAGATGGGTGAGGGTAAGTACTATCCCGATCTCAACGAGCGCATGGCACAGTTTGAGCTGACTCTTCTCGACTGGGCTGAGCAGCACAAAGGCGCGAGACAGTATGTGGCCTTCGCCGACAAGTGCTGGCCCGCCTTCCCCAGCCAGTTTGGCTTTGAGCCCTGCTATGTAAACTCCCGGCTGGTGAGCCGCGGCATTCCCGTGGCCTGCGAAGTGGACGTCTACGGCGCTCTTTCGGAGTACATCGGTATGTGCGTCTCCGGCGACACCGTAACTCTGCTTGACATCAACAACTCCGTGCCCCGCGAGATGTTCGCTGAGAAAATCCAGGGCCGCTATAATGCCTATACCCTCACCGACACCTTTATGGGCTTCCACTGCGGCAACACCCCCGCCTGCAAGATGTGTGCCGACCGCGCCGTGAAATACCAGCTGATTCAGCACCGCGTCCTTGAGCCTGCCGGCAGCGATCCCGATATCTCTCGCGGCACGCTGGAAGGCGACATCGCCGCCAGCGACATCACCTTCTACCGTCTGCAATGCGACAGCCAGGGCGTACTCCGGGCCTACATCGCCCAGGGCGAAGTGCTGGATGTGCCCACCGGTTCCTTCGGCGGCATCGGCGTCTTTGCCATCCCGGAGATGGGCCGGTTCTATCGCCACGTGCTCATCCAGAAGGGCTACCCCCACCACGGCGCCGTGGCCTTCTCCCACGTGGGCAAGGCCCTGTTCGAAGTATTCAAGTTCCTGGGCGTGGGCGACATTGCCTACAACCAGCCCAAGAACCTCCCCTACCCCACTGAGAATCCCTTCTGCTGATTTCACCGTCCGCCCCGCCTTGCCGGGGCGGGGCGCTCCGTAAAAAACGGTAAGTCTCCGCATCTTGGAGACTTACCGTTTTTTGCAAATATCAGCCGCCCAAATAGGCCTTCTTAATGGCGTCGGAGGCAGCCAGTTCCTTGCCGGTGCCAGACAGCTTAATGCTGCCAGATTCCAACACGTAGGCCCGATCCGCGATACGCAGCGCCATCTCTGCATTCTGTTCCACCAGGAGGATCGTCGTGCCCGCCTTGTGGAGCTCGGCGATGATGTCGAAGATCTGCTCCACCAGGATGGGGGCAAGACCCATGGAGGGCTCATCAAGCATCAGGAGCTTTGGGTGGCTGATGAGCGCACGGCCCATGGCCAGCATCTGCTGCTCGCCGCCGGAGAGCGTACCGGCAATTTGGTTCTTTCGCTCAAGCAGCCGAGGAAAACGTTCAAAAATGTCGTCCAGTTCCTCCTTTGTGGGGTTCTTATGGATATAAGCGCCCATCTCCAGGTTTTCCAGCACCGTCATCTGCAGGAAAATCCGCCGCCCCTCGGGGACATGGGCAAGGCCCTTATAGACCAGCTTGTGGCTCTCCGTATGGGTGATGTTCTCATCCAAAAACTCAATGGAGCCGGTGCGGGTACGCTGCATGCCGGAGATAGTCTTGAGGGTGGTGGACTTGCCGGCGCCATTGGCGCCGATGAGAGCCACCACCTCGCCGTCGCGCACCTCAAAGGAGACATCCTTAAGGGCGTGAATCTTGCCGTAGTAGACATTGATGTTATTGACCTTCAGCATGGCCCTTGCCTCCCTTCTTGCCCAGATACGCCTCAATGACCACAGGGTTGGACTTGATGTCGTCGGGGGTGCCCTTGGCGAT
>CALXCW010000024.1 GCA_944386905.1 uncultured Oscillospiraceae bacterium | reverse complement strand
TATGTACCCCGATCTGCTCTCCTGATGGGCCGCAGACCGGGTCAAAAAGGCCTGCTTCCGGGCGTGCCCCTTTATATAGTCACCATCATCGTGCTGGCGGCGGCACTTGTATTCTCTCTGCTGGCGGCTGTGACCTTTGGCACCATGGATCTCCCCCTATCCGATGTCTACACAGTTCTGCTGTACCGGCTTCGCCACGCACTTCTGGGCACCCCCTTCCCGGAGGCGTGGGCGCCGGGCACCGCCATGCACGATGTGGTCTGGCTGATCCGACTGCCGCGGCTGGTTTTGGCCGCGGCGGTTGGAATGGCGCTGTCCGTCAGCGGCGTGGTGATGCAGGCCATCGTGAAAAATCCCCTGGCGGATCCCTATATCCTGGGCATCTCCTCCGGCGCCTCCCTGGGCGCCACGGTGGCAGTGCTGTTGGGTGTGGGGGCAGCCTTTGGCAGCAACTATGTCGGTATGATGTCGTTCCTCGGCGCCTTTGGCGTCTCCATGGCGGTCATCACCCTGGCCAATATCGGCGGGCGGGCAACGTCCGTCAAGCTGCTGCTGTCCGGTTCGGCACTCTCCGCCATTTGTTCCGCTTTCTCCAGCTTTATTATCTACCTGGCCGATTCGGATCACGCGACAACCCAGGTAGTGCGCTGGACGATGGGCAGCCTGGCCGCGGCGGAGTGGCCGGGAAACGGCGTGATGTGCCTGATGGCGGTGGGAGGCGCGCTCTTTTTCCTCACCCAATTCCGCACGCTGGATCTGATGCTCCTGGGCGATGAGAATGCCATCACGCTGGGAACGGATCTCCACCGCTGGCGGGTACTATACCTGGTTGTGTCCTCCCTGATGGTGGGCTTTGCGGTGTATAGCGCGGGCGTCATCGGCTTCGTGGGACTGGTTGTCCCCCATGTGACCCGCATTTTCTTCGGCACCGCCCATAAAAAGCTGGTTCCCATCGCGGCGCTGGGCGGCGCAATTTTCCTGGTCTGGGCTGATGTGCTGTGCCGCACCATTTTGCCCGGCAATGAAATGCCCATTGGGATTCTGATCTCGGTGCTGGGCGCGCCGGTGTTTGTATTCCTGATGGCGCGCAAACGCTATGGATTTGGAGGGCGGGAATAGCCATGGAAATTGAGGCGAAAGAAATCCAATCCGTCCTCAGCGGCAGCCAGATTCTCAAGGGCGTAGACCTCAAGGCTGGGCGGCAGGAGCTGCTGGGCGTCATAGGTCCCAACGGCAGCGGCAAAAGCACCCTGCTGAAATGTATTTATCGCGTCTTAAAGCCCACAGCGGGCGCGGTATATCTGGATGGAACGCCCTTGGAGCAATTGAGCTACCGGAAGTCCGCCCAGCAGGTGGCTGTGGTGGCGCAGCATAATTACTATAATTTTGACTTTTGCGTTCGGGATGTGGTGCTGATGGGACGAGCGCCGCACAAGCGCCCGCTGGAGCGGGACAGCGCCGAAGACTATCGGATCGTGACGGAAGCGCTGGAGACCGTCGGCATGGCGGACTTTATGGATCGTACCTTTTCCACCCTCTCCGGCGGCGAGCAGCAGCGGGTGATCTTGGCGCGGGCGCTGGCACAGCAGACGCCCTGCCTCATCCTCGACGAACCCACCAACCATCTGGACATCAAGTTCCAGCTCCAGCTGATGGACTTGGTGCAGGGGCTGAACCGCACGGTGATTGCCGCAATCCATGACCTGAACATCGCCGCCCTCTACTGCGACCGGCTGTGCGCGGTGAAAGACGGGAAGATCGTCGGCGAGGGAACACCCCGGGAACTGCTGACGCCGGAATTTATCCGAAAGGTCTATGAGGTGGACGCGCAAGTGATGACCGGAGAGGACGGCGCCATTCACATTCTGTACCATGCCCAAGGAAAGGAGCGCACGATGCATTGAGACATATCGCGATTTTGACCTGCCTGGAGGCCTGCCGCGTCTGCACCGGTGCGGCGTGCCTGGAAGCATGGAACAAGAGAGCGCGGCAGTTTTCCCGTTATGCGGGAGAGGAGGCGCAGCTGAATGCATTTCTTCACTGCAATGGGTGTCACAGCGATCCGATGTCTGACCCAGGGATTGCTGAAAAACTACAGCGGCTTACGGAGATTGGCGTTGATATAGTTCATCTGGGTGTTTGCACTGTCAAGCAAGAGACGGGTGTGTTGTGTCCTACCATAAGAATACTGGCAGAACAGCTGCATCAGAAAGGAACCGAAATCGTGGTGGGCACCCACTGAAAACCTCGCTAAACTCAGCAATAGAGCAGTAGAGGTGTAAGGGGTTCATTGCCCCCTTACACCAAGCTGTTAAAAATCCCCATTTACGTTCAATACTTGCAAATTTTCCAACTTTTTCATGTTCCGCATTCTGCCGCAGCAATTGATTGGCCAAGTCTGCCCAGTCTGCGCGCCAGCGATCCAGCGTTTCCGGTCGCCCCCAGTCGGTGGTGGGAACAGCGTCAACGACATACTTCCCGTTGGGCTTTCGGATCCGTTGACCATCTTTATCCAGGCGTCAGACCAGCCAATGCATAGATACCGATGTAGATTAGATCATCCAAAATTGAAAAAAAGCAATAATATCCCCCACCCCGGCTTCCGTAATATCGCTGGAATTGCTATAATCGATGAACAGAAGCAAGGAGGAGGGAGCAGGATGGATAACAAGAAGCAAAATGCAAATACAGAAAAGGAAGACAAGCTGCTGCAATTGATTCGTGACATGAAATTCGGAGAAGTACATATCTATGTTGCTGATGGTCAGCCTGTGCGAGCAGAAATCATTAAAAAAAGCGTAAAGTTCTAATTTCATATTGTTTGTACCGACTGAACAACAGCAGGTCATATTCCCATCCACAACAGGAGGAGTATGTGCCTGCGTTTTTCTTTTATTCTCAAATAGCTTTATGAGAGAAAACATAGGAAAGGAAGAAAAAACGATGAAAAAAGCGAATTTACTGCTATTGACTCTGGCTATACTATTTGCCATGTCGGCCTGCGGTACAGAGAACTCATCATCGGAGGTCTTCTTTTTCTATCCATAAGTAGAACTTTTTTGTACCACCGGCATAGCCGGTGGTTGCCTTTCTATGAATGCGAAAAAACCCAGCTTTCGCTGGACTTTTTCGACAGTCTGAGGGACTGGCTCAGCATGAGTCAGTCCCTTTCGCTTATTTCCCATTGTAGTACAACTGCACTTTTTCCTCGGATTCCTCCAGGTGTTTTGTGACCACGTGGACGGCACGATTCGTATCATTCTTTTGCAGCGCCCGCAGCAGCGCAAGATGGGAGCGCTGGGCAAGGCGGAACATGTCGTCCTCTTGAACCGAGATGGTTCGGAACGTACCAATTCTTGAATAGAGCAGGCGGTAGAGATACAAAAGCATCTGATTCCCACTCATACGAATAGCCAGCTCGTGCACTTGTACATCCAGCTCGTCATTCTCCTGTCTGTCGGCGGTCTGAATCTTTCGAATCAGGGCCTCCGATTCGAGCAGCAGCGTCTCACGCATCGCCGGATCTATGTGCTCAATGGCGTAGGTCTCCAGCAGAAGCCGCACGGCAAAGCAGTCGTGGACATCCTTGGAGGTGTAGATCTTGATGTAGGCACCGCGGTTGGGGAAATAATCGACAAGCCCCTCGTTGGAGAGCTGGCGGATGGCTTCGCGAACCGGGGATCGGCTGATCCGCAGACGGTCGGCCACATCCTGCTCCGAGATTTTGTCTCCAGGCAGGTAGGTACCTTCCATCACTTCATTTTTGAGGATATTATAGGCCTGTCTCGCCATGGATTGACTTTTGACAACATCTTTCGGCATGCCACGCACTCCTTTCCTGAGTTTCTCGATTAGATCACCGGGCCCAGACAGAAGATGTCGATGGAGCCGAAATAAGACAGCGCCTCGTTCTTGGTCATTTGGCCGGAGAGCACGTTCAGCACCTTCGCAAAGGCCTCTTCACCCACTTCTTCGATGCTCTTTTCACCGGTAATGATCCGACCGGCGTTGAGATCCATGTCGTGGCACATTCTCTCATAGGTAATGGGATTACCGCAGACCTTGATGACCGGCATAGAGGCAAACCCCTGGGGTGCGCCGCGGCCGGTGGAGAACATCATAAACTGGGCGCCGGTGGCCGCCATGCCGGTGAGAATCTCAGGCTCTCTGCCGGGGGCGTCTTTGATCCACAGGCCCTTCTGGTCGGTGATGCGGTCGGTGTACTCCAGTACGCCCTGGATGGGACGGTGACCAGACTTCACAATGGCACCCAGACTCTTTTCCTCAATGCTGGACAGACCGCCGGCAATATTGCCAGGGGTGGGCTGACCGCCGCGCATGTCCTCGCCAATGGCCTTGGCTCGCTTCTCCATGCGGTCGACGATCTCATAGATCTTCTTGCCCACCGGGCCGTTTTCGCCGCCCACAGCGCGCTTGGCCAAAATATGCTCGCCGCCGAGGAATTCGGTGGTCTCGCCGAAGATGACCGTGGCGCCCAAATCCACCAGCTTATCGGCTACATAACCCACCACACAGTTGGAGGCCATGCCGGAGGTAGTGTCCGAGCCGCCGCACTTGATGGCCATGATGACATTCGAGATGTCCGCCGTCTCGCGCTGCTGGCCGGAAATCTGCATTACCAGAGACTGCGCCGCATCGATTCCAGCCTGGATAGCCCGGGAGGTACCGCCCAGCTCTTGAATATGGATAATCTCCACCGGTTTGCCGCTGGCCTTGATCTCCTCATAGATTCTCTGATGATCGGTGCCCTCACAGCCCAGGCTTACGATCAACGCAGCGCCCACGTTGGGACTCAGGCCCAGATTCAGCAGTACCTGGGTGACACGCTTGAGATCAGAGGGCAGCTGGCAGCAGCCCTGATGGTGGAAATAGCCGATGGTGCCCTGCACCTGCCGGCAGATTGCCTGCGCCACGTCATTGGCACAGATCACGCTGGGGATGACCGCCACCAGATTCCGGGAGCCGAATTTCCCGTCGGGCCGGCGGTAGCCCTGAAATGTATAGCCCATCTCGTTTCCCTCCTACAGATCGCCGCGGCCTCGCAGCGCCTTCATGTTGTGAATATGCACGTATTCTCCCTTGGCAATATCTCTGCTGGCACCGCCAATGGACTCGCCGTATTTCATAATGTGCTCACCGGCCGCGATGGGGCGCACTGCAATCTTATGGCCATAAGGCACATTGCCGATCACATGCACCAATTCGGAGTTGCCCTTCTTATCTCGAATCTCCACCTCGGTGCCGTCGGTGATATTTTCGGCAAAAATCGTGGCCACGTTGTCCAGGTCATCGACCTTCAACGCAAGTTTGATGGTGTTCATGGCGTTAAGCTCCTTCCGTTTGTTTCTCAGCCAGAACCGAGACGCCGTCGGGAATAACCACCGTCTTGGCATCGCTGCCCAGCATCTCATAGGCCAGCTCCAGCGCCTCGTCAGGGCTGGAGGCAGGGATCAAATTGGCGCGGCGCACCAGGTCGTGGTCAAGGAATGTGGTGACAAGAATGACCTTGTGGTGCCGGAGAATTCGCGAGTAAATCTGGGCACACCACTGCTCGGAGATGGTCTCCTTGGGCGGTACCGCCGCGAGATAGGAATCAATCTCCTCTACAGTGCCGCGGGTGATAATCTTTTCAAAGTTGGTGCCGCCCATCCCGTCACAGCAGGAACAGCACATGATAATCACGCCGCCTTCCCGGCAGCAGACCTCCGCCGTAGAAACGGCCTTGGGGCTCTGATAAAGGTTTTGATCCAGCGGATAGCCGCCGTTGGAGGTAACCACAATGTCTCCCTCCACTGCCTCAACGCTGGAGAGCTTACGCACAAAGGCAACACCCTCGCTGTGGGCCTGCTCCAAATCACCGGCAAAAGCCCCGATAATTTTCTTCTCCGCATCCAACGCCACATTGAGGATAAACTGTACATTTACCGCCCGGGCCGCGCAGACCATGTCGCGGTGAATGGGATTGCGCTCCAGCTCGCCGGCCGTGGCAAAGGGGCTGGAGATGGCCCGATAGGAATGGTTCTCATTGACAGTGGTAGCGTTGCAGATACCAGGCAGAATGCTCTTTCTGCCCCCGGAGAAGCCGGCAAAGAAGTGTGGCTCGATGAAGCCCTCGGTGATGAGCAGGTCGCACTCCAGTGCGGCCTTGTTCACCCACAGTTCCGCCCCGGAGGGCAGCTGGCGGACAAAGGCGAAGTCCTCCTGCCGAAAGGCGTCGTTGATGAGAATGGTTTCGTGATCGACAATTTCGTCGCCGAACATCTTGCGCTGCTCGGCCTCGGTGGTGGCGCGGTGAAGGCCCGTTGCCACCAAAATGGCGATGTCCGCCTGGGGATTGCCAGCACGGATCTCCCGCAGCAGCAGCGGCAGGGTGATCTTACTGGGCACGGCCCGGGTGTGATCGCTGGTGACGATCACCACCCGCTTTTTATCCCGGGCCAGATCCCGCAGCCGGGGCGTGCCGATGGGGTGCTCCAGCGCCTGGGTGACCAGGGCCTCTTGGGACAGCGCCGGGTGGAAGGAGTCGGCTTGGGAGTAGAGCACTGCCTTGAGCCGCTCCTCGGCAATATGAAGCTCCATAGTGGAGTCATAATATGGAATGGAAATGGTACGCATAGTGCCTCCCGCTTTTCATGGGGCCGCCGGTTCCGGGCGCAGGCCCGGAACCGGCCGAACCGATGTGGTTACTCCTTGACCTGGAACTGCAGCGGCTCGCCGTCGAAGAACCGCTTGAGATCCTGGATCACCAGGTTGATGGTGTTGGGCACGATGTCGGTGGTAACACCGGCGCGGTGGGGCGTCATGGTGACGTTGTCCATCTTGAGGAAGGGGCTGTCCAACGGCACGGGCTCGTCCCAGAACACATCCAGGCAGGCGCCGCGAATCTTCTTGGATTCCAGCGCATCCAGCAGGGCCGCCTGATCCACCAGACCGGCACGAGCGGTGTTGACAAAGATAGCTGTGGGCTTCATCTTGGCAAACACGTCGGCGTTGATGATGTTCTTGGTGCTCTCCACCAGACGCAGGTGGATGGAGACGATGTCGGAGGTGCTCAGCAGCTCGTCCAGGGTGACGGGAATAACGCCATCGCCTTCCATCACCTCGGGCTTGCAGTAGGGGTCAAAGGCCACAACTTCAGCGCCGAAGCCCTTCACCAGACGCTTGGCAATGGCGCGGCCGATTCCGCCGTAGCCATACAGGCCGATGCGCAGGCTGCACAGGGCAGCGTTGGTGGTATCAGTGTAGACGTCGTTCTGAATCCACTCGCCCCGGAGAATGGCGCGGTTGCCGCGGAGAATGCCGCGGCACTCAGCGATCATCATCGCCACGGTCAGGTCGGCCACGGGCTCGGCCAGACGGGAGGGCGTGTTGCATACAGGGATGCCCAGCTTGCGGGCGGCTGCCACATTGCAGTTCTCCCAGCCGGAGCGCATGATGAACACCAGCTTGAGGTTCTTGCCGGCCTTGAGCATCTCTTCGGTCACGCCGCAGAAGCAGGTGAAGAGGATGTCTGCGTCGCCAATCTTCTCCATAAATTCGGGATCAGGGGTGATCCAGCCCTCGGGGCCCTCTTTCTCCATGCGCAGGTTGTACTCTTTGGGATTCTCCATGCGCATATGGTTGGTATCGTTTACATACTCCAGTTGAAGATCCGGAAAGTTTGCAAACTTTCTGGCCTGGGCGCGGATGGCTTCCTCGGTAAACTTAGAGAGGGGATCGCACAATACTAAACCTTTCATACTACTCACCTTTCTGCCGGTCATACCGGCCTAACGCTGCTGCGCCGTGGCGCTTCAGCTTATAATTTGATTTGCTTGAGCTGCTCGCGGCAGGCCTTCCAGGTCTCGAAATAGTCCTCAAGGGCCTGAGACTTGCGCGGCTCGATGGTTTTGAGCACCACACGCTCCGGCGGCTCGATACCGGTGGCGCGGCGGCACAGGGCATAGCAGCCGAACACCGTAGACTCCCGGAAGGTCTTATACAGGCGCACCGGAAGGCCCATGAGGTCGGCCACCGTCTGGCCAATGACCGGCGAGAGGAAGCCACCGCCGCAGCCCACCAGATAATCCCGCTCCAGCTTGTCCAGGCTGTCAATGCGTTTGACACACATGGCAATCCCCATACCGATGTTCAGACACATCGCGTGGAAGAAGCTCTCCACTTTGATATCCGTGCTGAAGGGGTTGGACATCAAGAAGCCGCCGGCGAGGAAATCCTCGTCCAGGTGCATGCCCCGCAGGAACACGGCATAGCAGGCCGGAAGGTTCTGCTCCGGCAACCCCTTCTCCAGGGCATCGGCATTGAGATGATCGTAGGACACGTGGCTGAGCATGGTGTTCTTATACCGCTGGAGGTTGATGCCGGAGCTGGTGGTGTTTACCTCCAGCATAAACCGATCGCGCTCAGCGGTGGGGCTCACCCAAGTGAGGGGATATTTGCGAAATTCCGGGATGATCTTCACACTGGGGGTGGTGGTACCCGAAGCGATAACCACCTCGCCGGTCTCGGCCCCGGCGCCGGTGACGGCTGCCTGGGTATCGGCGGTGCCAACGATAAACAGCGCATCCTCTGCAAGGCCCAGCTCCCGGCACAGCTCCGGCTTCACCGGGCCCAAGACGGTGCCGGCGTCGGCCAGCGGCGGCAGTTTGGAGGAGGACACACCGAACAACCGGCACAGTTCCTCCGACCACTGTCCGCTCTGAGGATCATAAAGACCGCTCTGCATGGCCTGTGCCCGCTCCCACGCAGCTTTCCCGGTAAACACATAGCCCACCCAATCGCTGATTGAGGTGTAGAAGGCGGTTCTCTCCACTACCTCCGGCTCTCTGTGCATAGCGCCGACAATCTTCAGCGCCGAGAAAATGGGAGAGGGACTCAGATCTGTCAGATCCCAGATACGCTTCCAATCCAGTTCCCCCATGAACGCCTCGCCCCGGCGATCGGAGTTGGGATAGCCCACCACCGGCTCGCCTTGGTGGTCAATGAGCACAATGCCCTGGCGCAGGGAACTGGCACAGACGGCGCTAACCTGTACCGCCCCAGCCTTCTCCAAAGCGCCTTTGGCCAAACGCAGCAGCGTTTCCTCCCAGGCGCGGGGGTCAAACCAGCTGGCGCCCTTGACCGTGTGATCCAGGTGGACAATGGAGTCCTCCTTGGCGACGGCGAGGATCTCTCCCGCCTCCGACACCACGGCGGCACGACTGTTGCCGGTTCCGATGTCAAAAATCAAATATGCCTTGTTCATTCCTCATTCTCCATCCTTGCAATTGCACCCTCGCGTCTATTAAGCGCAAGCGCTTGCATGAGAAAGTCGGCCAACTGCTCCGTCTGGTGAAAAGAGAAGCTGTGCCGATGGGCCATAGGCCGGTCGGAGATGACAGCCAGATATCGCTCCTCCGACTCAGGCAGGGGAATCTCCCCGCGGGTCAGCCCAATCTTAATGCCCGGCGCAAACTTGCATCCCTCCCGCAGCACAACATCCACATCGTGGATGGCTGCCAGAAGTGTCTCGGGCGTCCGGGGGCGATTCTCCAGAATGGCACTGTGGGTCGCGCTATAGAGAATGGTCATCTCCGCGCCAGCCCGGGTGAGCCGGTCAGAATCACTGCCGGGCCGATCCAGAGAAAAATCATGGCCGTCGTGCTTGACACAGGCCACCCGTAGCCCCCGGCGACGCAGAGCGCCCACCAGGGCTTCCAGCACCGTGGTCTTTCCCACGCCGGAAAAACCGGCGAAAGTCACCATGGGAATCTCCATTCCGCTCTTTGCACCTCACTGCGCCGCAAGAAAAACCACCGTCACGTCGGCGCCGGGCGCAGGGGGCGGCGATCCCGCTGCCAGCTCCACCAGACAGTTACAGCCCACCATGGCCCGGATTTGCCGATTTTCCTGGGTGGTACGGAGGGTCACTCTCCCCTGCTCCACTCTGCCGCCCAAAAATCGGCGCTGAGGACTGGGCTTGGAAAAGGAGCCGTCCAAAACCGCCCTGCCTCGGCAAATGCCCCGGCCCAGCAGTACAGGAAACAAGAGCTCAAAGGCCACTGCCATGGCAAAGGGATTCCCCGAAAGTCCCAGTATCGGCGCGCCATTGAGCACCGCGGCTAATGTGGGCATACCGGGCTTCATGGCAATGCCGTGGAAAAGGACCTCTGCCCCCACCTGCTGCAATGCCTGGGCCACCAAATCGGTTTTGCCTACCGACACACCGCCGGTGACAATGACCACATCCGCCTTCACCGACCACTCCAACAGCGCCTGCCGCAGGAGTTCCAGCCGATCCGGCAGAATACACCTCTCTACAACCGTTCCGCCCAGCTGTGAAATCCGAGCGGAGAGATAAACGCTGTTCTCCTCATACAGCTGTCCGGGCCGCAGCGGAACGCCCGGCTCCACAAGCTCCTCCCCCGTGGAAAGCAGCGCCACGCGCACCGGACGAACCACGGAAAGCTCCGTAAACCCGGCGCCGGCAGCCAGCGCCAAAGCCGCAGCATCCAGTTCCATCCCCTTTGCCAGGAGCAACGCTCCCTTTTGGTACTCACTCCCGGCCGGGCAATAGTTTTCCCACTGCCGCAGCGGTGTCCGGAGAAAGATCGCGGTCTCCCCCACCGTGACATTCTCCTGGCGCACCACGCAGTCCGCCCCCATCGGGATGGGACTGCCGGTCATCACCTGTACAGCCTTGCCCCGTTCCACCGGCGCAGGCATGGGATCTCCCGGCAGGCATTGAGCTTCCACCGCAAGGCAAACCGGCCGCGCCGGCGTCGCGGAGGCTGTATCCTCCGCCCGCAGCGCATAACCGTCCAGCGGAGAAATGGGAAAGGGAGGCTGACTGATGGGTGCCAACACATCCTGGGTCAGCATCAGGCCGTAGGCCCTGCGCAGCGGCAGCGACGCAGGGGTGCGCGGCAGCCGGAGCTCGGCAAGCCTCGCCTGGGCCTCTTCCAGTGCAATTGCCATGTTCGGCCTCCCCTCCCGCTGTTTATCGATCAATAAGAATTCAAGGTGCCGGGCTTAGCCTTGGTCTGACCATAGGTCTGGAAGCGAACCAGCACTTCGTCGATCTGCTCCTTGGTGAGCACATTCATCTTGCCGGTGCACATGCACTGCCACTGGGTCTTAGCCAGGTTCTCCAGCTTGTCCGCCAGACCAAAGGCCTTGGGCAGATCCACACCGCAGGCCACCAGGCCATGGTTGGCTAAGAGCACCGCAGGAGCGTCGCCGCAGGCTTCCACCGCCATCTCGGCCAGCTTGGGCGTGCCGAAGGTGGTATAGCCGCACAGAGGGATCTCATGGGTGCCGGCGCTGGCGATGACATAGTGGACGGCACGGATGGGCTCGCCCATGCAGGCCAGCGTGGTGGCGAAGTCGGAGTGCGTATGGACAATCGCGCGCACACCCTTGTCAGCCTTGGCCTTATAGAAGCCGGCATGGAGGCCGTATTCGCTGGAGGGCTTGCGGTTGCCATCAACAACCTTGCCATCCAGGGTCAGCACCACCACGTCCTCGGGTTCGGTCTCAAAATAGCCGATACCGGAGGGACTGATGGCCATATAGCCCGTCTCTGCGTCATAAATGCTGATATTGCCGGCGGTGCCGCGGGCAAGGCCGGCGGAGTTCATTTTTCTACCATATTCCGCGATGAGAGCCCGCTCTTTTTCCATTAACATACAAATACCACCTTACTGAAAGAATTTCCATTCCCATCGGGAAGGATTGATATTGATACTCCACAGCCCACGCCTCAAGCGGGAACTGCGGGAGATCACAGAGTTTTCCAGTCATCCGGCGACGCAGGCGCCAAAATGACCTCCACCAAATTGGTGTGCTGAGGGTTTCCCTTGGCCAAAGGCGTGGGACGGTCAGCCCGGGTCAACACGTTGATGCTGCCGCGGGTATCCACCCCCTGCCGATCAGGCGTATACCAACCGCCCTGGGACATGGCCGTAACGCCCTGGACAATGCGTCTGGTGACCTTTGCCGGAATGCGCACACGGCCGCGGTCATTGAATACTTCCACCAGGTCGCCGTTTTGAATGCCGCGGGCGGCAGCATCGGCGGGGTGAATCCAGAGCGCCGGCGGATCCAGCTCCTCCATCCACTCGTTTTGATCGTGGATGGAATGGCAGCGGCGCTTGGTGTGATAACCAATGAGTTGGAGCGGATAGCGGCTGCGCAGAGCATCCTCCGGCCCCTCGGGGGCAGGAACATAGCGTGGAATCGGCGGAATCTCCGGCTCTGCCAGTTCGTACAAAGCCATGGAGAAAAGCTCGATTTTGCCGCTGGGGGTCTTGAAGGGAACGCCGTTTTGAATGTTTTCTCGGTAGGCCACCTTGATGGGGGCATTGCGGAAGAGATAGCCGCCGTTTTTTCGGAAGGTCTCATAGTCGGGAAGCTCCGGCTCATTTTGGCGATGGGCGGCGTAGAGCGCCTCCAGCCATTCCCGCTCAGTCTCCCGGCCCTGGGTGAAGGCACACTCCATGCCCAGCTCCCGAGCGACCAGTCGTACCCAGTCATAGTCGGGCATCGCTCCAAAGAGAGGCTCCACGGCCCGGCTGTTGCTGAGGAGATAATCGTCATTGGCCCAGGGAAAGGTGATGTTATCACTTTCCAACACCGAAGGCACCGGCAGGAGCAGGTCTGCAAACCTGGTGCTGGGGGTGTAGAACAGATCCGAAACCACGATTTCCTCACAGAGGCTGGTATCGCGCAGGATCTTTTCCGTGTGGTGAATGTCGGCGTGCTGATTGATCAGCGTATTGCCCGCCAGATTGAAGAGAAGCTTGATCCCGCTCTCCAGGCGCTCCACGCCTTTGAGACCGTCCTCCCTAGGACGTAGGGCAGTTCCCTGCTCTACCGCTTTCGTCCACAAAAACGTGGGGATCTGACCGGGGTAAGCCGCCTCTCCCTGGGGAAAAGCGATCTTGGGCCGGGGTGGACAGAAACCAGGAACACCGGCACTGCCGCCGGAGACGCCGACATTGCCTGTCAGGCAAGCCAGCGCTGCGATACTTCTGGTGCCCTGCTCGCCATTGCCGTGGCGCTGGGGGCCCAGTCCCGGCAAAATGGCCGCCGGTTTGGACGTGGCGTAGCGGATGGCCAAATCTCGTATGGTTTCCGCCGGAACGCCGGTAATGGCCTCAGCCCAGGCAGGCGTCTTTGCAACGCCATCCAAATTGCCCTTGAGATAGGAGATATAGCTGCCTCCACGCGGTGCGCCCGGCGGGAGCGTCTCCTCGTCAAAGCCCACGCAGAAGCGGTGGAGAAAATCCACGTCGTGGAGATTCTGTTCCACAATCACATAGGCCATGGCATCCGCCAAAGCGCCGTCGGTGGAGGGGCGCAGGGGGATCCACTGGTCGGCCAGAGCCAGCGCTGTGTCGCTCTGGCGCGGATCAATGACCACGATGGGAATGCCCTTGGCTTTGGCCTCGGCCAGATAGTAGTTGCGATGTGAACCAAAGATTGTCTCGCTGGGGTTGTGACCCCAGAGAATGAGCAGCTTGGAGTTGACCACATCCCGCTCACTGTTGCCGCCGGTGGAATCGCCGTAGATAAAGGGCGAAACGTAGGTGCTGCAGGCACTGCTGTAAGAATTATACGCGTCCAGAAAACCGCCGTCCAGATTGAGAATGGATTTCAGCATGTGGTCGGCTCGCAGAACGCCACAGTTGCCGGTGGCGTAGACAAAATAGCGCGACTGAGGGCCGTATAACCGACCGGTACGCAGGATATAAGCGGCAATCTCCTTGGCTGCCTCCTCCCAGCTGATCCGGCGAAACTTTCCCTCACCCCGCTGCCCCACCCGCTTCATGGGATAGCGCAGCCGCCGCGGTGTCAAAAAGGTCTTACGGTACCCACGGCCCCGGACACAGGCCCGGATCTGCGGGGCGTTGTCGGTGTTGTCGGTGCTGATCTCCAGCGCACAGCCCTCGGCCACGGTGATGTCGATTTTGCACTTGCCGCCGCAGTTGTTGATGCCGGCACTGTGGATGATATGGGGCTGCTCCACCGGCAGAGCCGGTTGGAGCGGCTTTGCCGCGGCCAAAAGGGTTCTGCCCAGTTCCGTTTCTGTCAGCTCCGGAGCAGCTCCGGTGAGGAAGGCCTCCATTCGCTCCACCACAGCCAGGATCTCTCCGCCAAAGTCATACCGGCGCACCGCCTTTGCATAGGCCGCTACAGTATCCACGGTAAAACGATCCTCAAAGGCTGCGGCGGCCTGAATGGCTTGTGCCTCGCCGCTTCCATAGAGATATGCCAGGAAATACCACTGTTCTCCCAGATAATCCGGCGGATTGCCGTCCAGGCGGCGGGGCGCGTAGCCCCACGTTTTGCAGAACGTGATGAGCTCCAGGGTCGTCTCATCCAGAAGCGGCCGCCCCGGCTCCTTGGCCGTAGAAGCCCAGAGGGGGCAGAACACATCTGCATCCACGCCTTTGAGCAGTACGTCGTAGGTCTGTTGTGCCAAGGTGCTCTCCAATCCCAACAGGGCGCAGTGACTGCGCCAGAGGGGCAGATTGTCAAAGAAGGCGGCAAAGGCCATGGCATATTGGTATTTCGTTTCCCACTGTCTCATGGCGCACCTCCCAAGAGCTCTTCCTTTTTCTCACCCATCTGTCGGAGATTGCCCAGCATAAATGTGCCTACCAGCCGCCCGTCGGCGTAAAAATCCTTCACATAGCAGGTTTTGGGCTGTGGATTGATCGAAAAGGCAGGCGGACAAGTTTCCTGGGTCACATGCACGGTATAGTGCTGCGCCGGGTTCTTTCCCAGGTCGCCCTGGGAATAGAGAGAAAAGGCGGAGCAGGACAGCACAAGCGCAGTGTCGCTGCCGTCATAGATGGCGTCGCCGCCGGCGGCCTGATCACCAGCTACCCGGCCTTCCTCCACTGCCTGCGCCCAGAGCGCACTGTTCATGCCTTCAAACTGCGCGCAGTCGCCGCAGGCATAGACATCCGGCAGGGATGTCTCCATCCGGGCATTGACCACCACCGCTCGCTCAACCGCAGCACCGGCGGCCTGCGCCACGGCGACGTTGGCGCGGACGCCGCAGGAGATGAGCACCAGCTGGGCCTTTACAGGTTCCATACCCTCAATTTCCACGGCCTCAGCCCCGGTTGCGCCGGTGATGCCCAGTACCTTGGCACCGGTAATCACCTGAAATTGGGTCATGCTCTGGCG
>CALXCW010000023.1 GCA_944386905.1 uncultured Oscillospiraceae bacterium | reverse complement strand
ATCAAGGTGCGGGTGCGCCTGCACAACAAGGAGACCGACGAGATCAAGGAGCAGGAGATCTTCATGGGAGATTTCCCCCTGATGACCAACGGCGGCACCTTCGTCATCAACGGCGCAGAGCGCGTCATCGTATCCCAGATCGTCCGCAGCCCCGGCATGTACTACGGCCATGAGGTGGACAAGGCCGATCAGCACACCTACACCGCCACCGTCATTCCCTACCGCGGCGCCTGGTTGGAGTATGAGACAGATCCCACGGATGTATTCTACGTGCGGATTGACAAAAACCGTAAAATTCCCATCACCTGCCTGATCCGCGCCCTGGGCGTGGAGACGGACGGGCAGATCAAGGAGCTTTTCGGTGAGGACGAGCGTATTTTGGCAACCCTGGAGAAGGACACCTGCAAGACCCGGGAGGAGAGCCTGCTGGAGATCTATCGCCGCCTGCGGCCCGGTGAGCCCCCCACGGTGGAGAGCGCCGAATCCTACCTGGAAGCGCTGTTCTTTGATTCCCGGCGCTACGATGTCTCCAAAGTCGGCCGGTATAAGTTCAACAAAAAAATGGACATCTGGACGCGGCTGGCCGGGCAGACCCTGGCAGCGCCGGTGGCCGATCCCCTCACCGGTGAGATCTTGGCCATGGACGGCGAGAACCTCAGCCGCGACAAGGCCAAGGAGCTCTCCCGCCGCGGTGTCAATGAGGCTGTCATCACCACCCTTGATGGAAAAACTGTGAAGGTATTCTCCAACGGCATGGTGGATATGCAGGCGTTCGTAGACTTTGACCCCAAGAAGTACGGCATCAAGGAGAAGGTATGCTTTGCCGTGCTCCGGGAGATGTTGGAACAGTATGGCCGAGCCGATTCCCAGGACTGGGCTGATGCCATCGAGGAGCGCGCCGAAGATCTCATCCCCAAGCACATCACCAAGGATGACATTCTGGCCTCTATCAACTACCTGGGCTGCATGGTGCACGGCGCCGGTACTACCGACGACATCGACCATCTGGGCAACCGCCGCCTTCGCTGCGTGGGAGAGCTGCTGCAAAACCAGTTCCGCGTGGGCTTCACCCGGTTGGAGCGGGTTATTCGCGAGCGCATGACCGTGCAGGATCTCGACACCGTTACCCCCCAGAGCCTCATCAATATCCGGCCTGTCACGGCGGTCATCAAGGAGTTTTTCGGCTCCTCGCCTCTGAGCCAGTTCATGGATCAGAACAATCCCCTGGCTGAGCTCACCCACAAGCGCCGCCTCTCCGCCCTGGGCCCCGGCGGTCTGAGCCGGGAGCGCGCTTCCTTCGATGTGCGCGATATCCACTACAGCCACTACGGCCGTATGTGCCCCATTGAGACGCCTGAAGGCCCCAACATCGGTCTGATCAACTATCTGGCGACCTATGCCCGGATCAACGAGTACGGCTTCGTGGAGGCACCCTACCGCAAGATTGACAAGGCCACCGGTGTGGTGACGGACATTGTGGAGTATATGACTGCCGACGTAGAGGATGACTACTACGTCTGCCAGGCTGCCGAGCCCATTGGGGAAGATGGCCGCCTTGCCAATGCCCGTGTGACCTGCCGCCACCGCAACGAGATCATCTCTGTGGATCGCGATGTCATCGATTATATGGACGTCTCCCCCAAGATGATGACCTCCGTGGCAACTGCGTTTATTCCCTTCCTGGAGAACGACGATGCCAACCGCGCCCTGATGGGCGCCAACATGCAGCGTCAGGCTGTGCCTCTGATGGTTACCGAGGCGCCCATCGTTGCCACCGGTATCGAGCACAAGTGCGCCGTGGATTCCGAGGTCTGCATCACTGCCAAAGGTGACGGCACGGTCACCAAAGTTTCTGCCACCGGTATCACCGTGCGCTATGACGACGGCCACGTCGAGGACTATACCCTCACCAAGTTTGCCCGCAGCAACCAAGGCACCTGCGTCAACCAGCGGCCCATTGTATCGGTGGGCGAGCGGGTGGAGAACGGTCAGGTCATTGCCGACGGCCCCAGCTGCTCTCAGGGCGAGATCTCCCTGGGCAAGAATGTGCTCATCGGCTTTATGACCTGGGAAGGCTACAACTACGAGGACGCCATTCTTCTCAACGAGCGCCTGGTGCGCGAGGACGTCTTTACCTCCATCCACATTGAAGAATATGAGACCGAGTCCCGCGATACCAAGCTCGGCCCGGAGGAGATCACCCGTGATATCCCCAACGTCGGCGAGGATACTCTGAAGGATCTGGACGAAAACGGCATTATCCGCGTGGGCGCCGAGGTCACTTCCGGCGACTACCTGGTGGGTAAGGTCACGCCCAAGGGCGAGACGGAGCTCACCGCCGAAGAGCGGCTGCTGCGCGCCATTTTCGGAGAAAAAGCCCGGGAAGTCCGCGACTCCTCTTTGAAGGTACCCCATGGCGAGAGTGGCATCATTGTGGATGTGAAAGTCTTTACCCGGGAGAACGGCGATGAGCTCTCTCCTGGCGTCAACAAGGTCGTTCGGGTCTATATCGCCCAGAAGCGGAAAATCTCCGTGGGCGATAAGATGGCCGGCCGTCACGGCAACAAGGGCGTTGTGTCCCGCGTCCTCCCCGAGGAGGATATGCCCTTCCTGCCCGACGGCACGCCGTTGGACATCGTGCTGAACCCCCTGGGCGTGCCTTCGCGTATGAACATCGGTCAGGTTTTGGATGTCCACCTGGGATACGCCGCCCAAGCCCTGGGCTGGAAGGTGGCTACCCCCATCTTTGACGGCGCCAACGAAAAGGATATTCGTGAAACCCTCAAGCTGGCTGGTTTGCGCGAGGACGGTAAGAGCGTTCTCTATGACGGTCGTACCGGCGAGCGGTTTGACAACCTGGTTACCGTCGGCTACGTCTACTTCCTCAAGCTTCACCACCTGGTGGACGACAAGATCCACGCCCGCTCCACCGGCCCCTACTCCCTGGTTACCCAGCAGCCTCTGGGCGGCAAGGCCCAGTTCGGCGGCCAGCGCTTTGGCGAGATGGAAGTCTGGGCCCTGGAGGCCTATGGCGCTGCCTATACCCTGCAAGAGATTCTCACGGTCAAGTCCGACGACGTTACCGGCCGTGTCAAGACCTACGAGGCCATTGTCAAGGGGCACAATGTGCCGCGCCCCGGCGTGCCCGAGTCGTTCAAGGTTCTGGTCAAGGAGCTGCAGTCTTTGTGCCTGGATATCAAGGTGCTCAATGCCGCCGGCGAAGAGATTGAACTGAAGGATGACGACGAGGACGAGGTGGTCTACACCGCCGGCAGCCATCCCAATTTCAACGATGACGACCTGGAGCTCTACGAAGGCCGGGAAAAGGACGTGGCTGCCGATGAGGCTGCCGACGCCGGCTTTGAGATCCAGGACGAGGACGATGTGTTCGGTGACCTGCTGGGCAGCATGGACATCGAGGACGAAGAATAAGGAGGCGATACTTTCATGGAAACTTTTGACGCGATTAAAATTGGTATTGCTTCTTCTGAAAAGATTCGGGAATGGTCATATGGCGAGGTCAAAAAGCCCGAGACCATCAACTATCGTACCTTAAAGCCCGAGCGGGACGGCCTTTACTGCGAGCGCATCTTTGGCCCCACCAAGGACTGGGAATGCCACTGCGGCAAGTATAAGAAGATTCGCTACAAGGGCAAGATCTGCGACCGCTGCGGCGTGGAGGTCACCAAGGCCAAGGTGCGCCGTGAGCGCATGGGCCATATCGAGCTGGCCGCACCATGCTCCCATATCTGGTATTTCAAGGGCATTCCCTCTCGGATGGGCCTGCTGCTGGACATCAGCCCCCGGATTTTGGAGAAGGTTCTCTATTTCGCCAACTATATTGTCACCGATCCCGGTGACTGCCCCCTGTCCAAGTACCAAATTCTCTCGGAGAAGGAATATCGCGACATGCGAGAGAAGTACGAGGACGATTTCCAGGCCGGCATGGGCGCCGAGGCGGTCAAGACCCTCCTGGCCGAGCTGAACCTGGAGGAGCTCTCCGAGCAGCTGCGCAAGGAACTCAAAGATGCCTCCGGCCAGAAGAAGCTCCGCATCATCAAGCGGCTGGAAGTGGTGGAGTCCTTCCGCCTCTCCGGCAACGATCCCACCTGGATGATTATGGATGTCCTGCCGGTGATTCCTCCGGAGCTGCGTCCCATGGTGCAGCTGGACGGCGGCCGGTTCGCGACTTCCGATCTCAACGACCTCTATCGCCGGGTCATCAACCGCAACAACCGCCTTAAGCGCCTTTTGCAGCTGAGCGCTCCGGATATCATTGTCCGCAATGAAAAGCGCATGCTCCAGGAGGCTGTGGATGCTCTGATCGACAATGGTCGCCGCGGCCGCGCTGTTACTGGCGCCAACAACCGCGCCCTCAAGTCCCTCTCTGATATGCTCAAGGGCAAGCAGGGCCGTTTCCGCCAGAACCTTTTGGGCAAGCGTGTCGACTACTCCGGCCGAAGCGTTATTGTTGTCGGCCCGGAACTCAAGCTCTATCAGTGCGGCCTGCCCAAGGAAATGGCCATCGAGCTTTTCCGTCCCTTTGTGATGAAAAAGCTGGTGGAGGACGGCCTGGCCAACAACATCAAGTCCGCTAAGAAGATGATCGACAAGGGCAAGACCGAAGTCTGGGATGCCCTGGAGGATATCATCAAGGATCGTCCGGTCATGCTCAACCGTGCGCCTACGCTTCACCGTCTCGGCATTCAGGCCTTTGAGCCGGTGCTCGTGGAGGGCCGCGCCATTAAGCTGCATCCTCTGGTCTGCACCGCTTTTAATGCCGACTTCGACGGCGACCAGATGGCTGTCCACGTTCCCCTGTCTGCTGAAGCGCAGGCAGAAGCCCGCATGCTCATGCTCTCGGCCAACAACCTCCTGCGGCCCCAGGACGGTATGCCCGTCACTGTGCCTACCCAGGATATGATTTTGGGCACCTACTACCTCACCTTTGTCCGGGATGACGAGCCCGGCGCGGGTAAGATCTTCTCCTCCGTGGACGAGGCCATGTTGGCCTATGACACGATGGTGGATTTTGCCGAGGGTGAAGTGAAGCAGGTGGACAGCGACAATTGCCGCCGGGTTGTGGGCCTCCATGCCCCCATCAAGGTCTGGGTGGAGAAGGAGATCGACGGCGTCAAGCGCCATGAGATCATCGACGCCACCGTGGGCCGCCTGATCTTTAATGCCAAAGTGCCCCAGGATTTGGGCTTTGTAGATCGCTCCGATCCCGCCAACGCCTTCAAGCTGGAAATCACCGACAAGGTTGGTAAGAAGCTCCTGGGCAAGATTATTGACCGCTGCATCCGTAAGCACGGCTTCACCATTGCCACCGAGATGCTGGATGACATCAAGGCCCTGGGCTACAAGTATTCCACCCGCGGCGCCATCACCGTCTCCATTATGGATATGTCGGTGCCGGAGAAGAAGTATCAGCTCATCGCCGAAGCCGAGAAGGAAGTCGTCAAGATCGACCGGCAGTATAAGCGCGGCTTTATCACCAACGACGAGCGCTATCGCCTCACCGTCCGCCAGTGGGAGGACACCATCAAAGAGGTCACCAACGCCCTCCAAGACAACCTGGACGAATTTAACCCCATCTTTATGATGGCTGACTCCGGTGCCCGTGGCAGCATGAACCAGATCCGTCAGCTGGCAGGCATGCGTGGCCTGATGGCTGACACCAACGGTCGTACCATTGAAATCCCCGTCAAGGCCAACTTCCGTGAAGGCCTTTCGGTCTTGGAGTATTTCATTTCCTCCAGAGGCGCTCGAAAGGGTATGACTGATACGGCCCTTCGTACCGCCGACTCCGGATACCTGACGCGCCGCCTGGTGGATGTCTCCCAGGATGTCATTATCCGCTATAATGACTGCGGCACCAAGCACGGCATCTGGCTGGGCACTTATGAAGAGAAGGGCCAAGTCATCGAGACCTTTGGCGACCGTATCCGCGGCCGCTTCCTGGTGGAGGATCTCCACGATCCTGTTACCGGCGAGCTCCTCAAGAGCAAGGATGAGATGATGAAGCCCGAAGACGCTGCGGTCTTTGAGGCCCATGGCATCTACAAGGTCTATGCCCGTACGGTGCTGGGCTGCCGTGCCAAGAGTGGCGTGTGCGCCAAGTGCTATGGCATGAACCTAGCCACCTCCGAGCTGGTCAATTTGGGTGAGGCTGTCGGTATCATCGCGGCCCAGTCCATCGGTGAGCCCGGCACGCAGCTGACCATGCGTACCTTCCACACCGGCGGCGTCGCCGGCGACGATATCACCCAGGGCCTTCCGAGAGTTGAAGAGCTGTTTGAAGCTCGTAAACCCAAGAAGATGGCCACCATCTCCGAAATTGACGGCGTGGTGGACATTGACGAGACCCACCGCACCGCTCTGCGGAATATCACCGTCACCGCCGATGACGGCGAGGTGAAGCAGTACCAGGTGCCTTACTCCGTGGGCCTTCGCGTGGAGAACGGCCAGCGCATCAATAAGGGCGACCGCATCACCGACGGTGCGCTGAGCCCCCACGATGTGCTGCGTATCTCCGGCGAAGAGGCCGTGCAGGAGTATCTCACCCAGGAAGTCCTGGCTGTGTATCGCCAGCAAGGTGTTGATATCAACGACAAGCACATCGAAGTCATCATCCGTCAGATGATGCGCAAGGTGCGCGTGGAAGATCCCGGCGACACCGAGCTTCTCAGCGGCACCGTGGTAGACGCCTTCGAGTTTGACGAAGCCAACGAGGCCGTCCAGGCGCGGATTGATGCCGGTGAGACCGACCTCAAGCTGGCCACCAAGAGCCTGATCCTCATGGGCATCACCAAGGCATCCCTTGCAACAGAGAGCTTCCTCTCCGCTGCCTCCTTCCAGGAGACCACAAAGGTCTTGACCGAGGCCGCTATCAAGGGCAAGGTGGATCATCTGGTAGGCTTGAAGGAGAACGTCATCATTGGCAAGCTGATCCCTGCCGGTTCCGGCTTGCAGATCTATCGCGACTTCCAGCCCCTGGTTACTCCCGAATCCTCGGTGACCCAGGATATGATCGACAACGAGAGCCTGTAAATATAAACCGCCGTGCACGCTTCGGAACGTGCACGGCGGTTTATTAGTTGCGCGGCTTTTCCAGGAATATTCGTACCAGTGTGCTCAGCCAAAAGACGGTTAAGAGCAGTGCTAAGAAGCCCCAGTGGGTATACTGCGCCAAGTTTTGGAGGGTCAGCGGCAGGAGCTGCTCGCGGAAACTTTCGAAATTGGCCATGGTGTGTAGGCGGATGGCTTCGTCCAGTGCCTCCCAGAGCAGCAACGCCAATGCAGCCCAAAGAGAGGCGACTATGGCATGGCGCAATGCAACTCCGGCTTCGGCCAGACGGAGTTTTTCCCGATCAGCCCCCAGGTACCACAGCAGTGTTCTGGTCTGCTGCTTACGTGTAGCGTGTGCGCTTTCCAGTCCAAAGCGAACCATACTCACCAGCAGCAGACAAGAAATTCCCAATACCAGCGAGAGGATCAGCTGCAACAGCAATTCTTGCCGGCTGCTTTGGCGTTCAATGCGCAAATTGGAAAAGACCATCGTGGTGGGCAGTTTCGAAAGAGCCACATCGGTCTGGTAAGAGACGGCGCCGCGATCGCCCAGCACCTCCACATAGCCGTAGGCAATTGAACCGAGTACCTGCTCAAAAAGCGCCTCGGTACAGAGAAGCGTATAGGGTCGGATGGGCAGGAGGGAAAAAGGCAGGTCGCTCAGATCGTGCACGACCCCTGCCACATTGAGCGATACGTCTCCCTGGGCCGTGGACAGAGTCAGTGTATTACCAGGGTTTACCGCAGTCTCCGAGACTGCATAGTCTTTCCCGTCCACGGTGCCAACGGGCTGGAGATCGCGCGCCGTATCGCCCACCATGTCGGGAACATAGAGGAGCACTGCTTCACCTGCCTGCACGGCCTGGCGTGCTGTGGGCTCCAAGGGTTGAAGATAGAGCGGCAATGCATCGGGGGAGACAGCCAGCAGTGAGCCGCAGGCGGTGCCGCTCTCCCAGCCCATGAATGCCCCGGCAGCCTGCAAATAATCCGCTGTGAAGCCGCCAGAGTGGGTCATAGGCAGCGGATCCCCCAGGGCGAAGGCTCGCACCGTCGCGACGCCGTAGGTTGTTTCGATGGCCTGAAGCGTCTCTTTGCCCATGGTCTGCCGAACAGGGAAGCGGTTTTGCAGAAAACCGTAGGTGTAATCTGCCGGGTAGTTTTCCGTCTGATAGCGGTAGAGCTGCCATTGATCCCAGGCACGATATGCCGTAAAGAACAGCACCAGGGCGGAGAAGAGTGCCAGGCCGAAGGAGGCCCAGCCATCCGCCGGGCGAAGAGAGACCAGCACACGGTGGATGGTTCGCGGCGACAGATGTCGGATTCGCCGAACGCGGGGGACGGCTGCCTGCTGCTGGGCCTTGCCACGCAGTGGGATTTGGAACAGCCGCAGCAGGCCCACCAGCAGCGCCAAGAGGAGACTTGCAACGTAGAGCCCCAGAAACTGGAAGAGATGTAACGGCACCAGGGAGAGGAGAGACTCGTGACCCAAGGCGGCAGCGGCTGTTACCAGCGCCGCTGTGGGCAGACCCAGACCCAGGATCAGTCCTGCCGCTGTAGCAAGCAGAAGCACCGGTATTTTTTCACCGAGATACAGCAGGGCAATCTGCCCCCGGGAGGCGCCCAGCCCTCGGAGAAGTACCAGGGTTTCTCTCCGCTGCCGCAGATCCAGCCCCAGCAGCACCAGCATGGCCAGGCAGCTGAGTCCTGTCACCAAAAGCTGAAGGAGCAGCCGGTCATAGGCAGGCTGATTGGCAGGTGCATAGCGAAGATAGGTATAATCGTTGAGGACAAAGTGGCCGTCCCGTCCTGCCATCTTTAAGAGATCCGGTCCTGCGTCCAGGTAGCCTGAACGCAGGAAGAGAAAGATGTGTCGTGATGTCGCCGCTTGGGAAGGCGTTTGCGCCACCACGAAGGAGGCCAGCGTTGCACCGTCCCGTTTCCAGTTGGCGGCATAGTCTTGGAGAACGCCGGTGAGGATGAAGTCTTGTTCAACAGCGCTGTCGCCGGCACCTACGGTCAGAGTCAACGTCTGTCCCAATTCGTAGCTGAAACCCAGCCGAGACAGACAGCTGCTCTCTGCGCAGATCTCGCCCGGTGCTGTGGGCCACGTACCATCCAGCAGTTTTAGCTGCCCTAGTTCCACCAAGGTGGCATCCACCGTCCCCAGACCGCCCACCACAGCGCCGTCGGCCAAGACAGTCCCTAATATCGTCATTTGGCCCAGGGCTTCCACAGTGGCGTGGGCTCGGTATGTCTCCACTGCCGCATCTGAGACGGCATAGCCCGCCACATGCCATGCGCCGTAGAGGGATTTGCGCTGATTCTCCAAGAGCGTTTCATAGCTGTCGGTGTAGAGCATGGAAGAGAGCCCCAGTATCAGGGCGGCGATACAGATGGCCGCTAGGAAACGGTTGGCACGGCGGTAGTGACGAGCACTCTCACGGCGAAAGGTGTGAAACCGGCTCACAGCACCTCCCCCTTCCAGTCGTTAATCAACTGTCCATCGGAGAGCACCAGCAGCCGCTCCGTCTCCCGGGCCAGCTCCATATCGTGGGTGACCAGGAGGATGGTCTGGTGAAAGTAGCGGTGGGAGAAGTGCAAGAGCTCCATGAGCTTGCAGCCGGTTTGCCGATCAAGATTGCCTGTGGGCTCATCGGCCAACAGAATATCTGGTTTCTGCGCCAGCGCCCGTGCAACGGCCACCCGCTGCTGTTCGCCGCCGGAAAGCTCTGCTGGGTAGCGGTCTATTTTATCCGCCAGTTCCAGCTTTTCGAGAATCTCTGCCACCAGATCATCGTCAGGATTGCGGTTGTCGAGATAGGCAGGGAGACGGATATTTTCCAGCGTGGTGAATTCTGGGATCAGGTTGAAAAACTGAAATACATAGCCGATGTGGCGGCGGCGAAAGGCGTCTCGTTGCCGCTGGGGCAGATCATAAAGGCTTTGGCCCCGGCAAAAAACGCGGCCTGCGGTGGGCGTATCCAGACCGCCCAGCAGATTGAGCAGGGTGGTCTTTCCCGAACCGCTGCGGCCCACAATGGCGGAGAAGCTGCCCTGTTCTATGGAGAGGGAGACGGCGCGCAATGCGTGGGCCGCCGAGGCGCCCTGGCCATAGGTCTTGGTCAATGATTCGGCACGCAGTACTTCCATACTGACCTCCTAGGCTACATCTGCGGCCACGGCCAGCAGAGTTTCCAGCGCATAAGCGCCAAAGAGTCGGTAGAACCGTCCGTCCGCCTCCCACTCCAGCACCTGGTCACCGGAATTGGGATGGGCCATGCCTTGGCGTACAGCTGCGGGCAGATCTCCATAGTCGATATCGCCTTCGGCAAAGACATAGGCGGCGATTTCCAGGGAGTCAGTCTGGACGGATTCCCGCTCGGCCAAGGTTTCGTCTGTACCGGGCTCCATGACCTCCAGCACCAGCCGCGTCTGCGCGGCGTATACGTATTGCTGTCGGTTGGGCAGCGCTACCAGCGTCAGGTCGCCGTCACTCACACCTTCGGGCAGGGTGGGAAGATAGACGTCATAGACCGGCGTCGTGTCCGCAGTTTCGGATGGGGCAGAGGACGGCGAAGCAGTCTGTTCTGTAGGTTGTGGTTTTACCGGCGCGTCACAACCTGTCAACAGCGCCAGGACAAATACTGTCAATAAAAGAATGCGTTTCATCTTGCAGCACCTCCGAACTGAGGATACCACAGGAACCTTACATTAACGTGACGACTGCCCGTAAATGGTGCCCGGCTCAAGCCGTGGGAAGCGGATCAGAAATGCCGCGCCGCCTTCCGGGCGGTTTTTTACCGAGAGCATGCCAAAGTGGAGGCGAATCAGTGCGCGGGCAATGGAGAGGCCAAGACCGTGGCTCTCGCTTGATTGACGACGTACCGAGGCGTAACGGGTGAAGAGATAGCTGGCCATCTCTTGGGAGAAACCAGGGCCGCGATCCAGAATTTCCAGGGTATTTTCCTGGGAGGTCTGGCCGTAGGTCAGAAAAACGGTGCTGCCGGCTGGGCTGTGTTCCAAGGCGTTTTTCAGCAGGTTCTCCAGTGCCTCCTGCATCCAAAAGGGGTCGCAGCACCAAATACAGGTGGCATTCCCGGTTACGTGCAGGCCCACGCCCCGGGCTTGCGCCAAGGGCTCCAGATCGTTCACTGCCAGCTCCACCACCTCCGATGCCGGCATCTCCTGGAATTGAAGCCGAACCGCGCCACTGCCGATGCGATCAAGCTCCAGAGCATCCCGTACCAGGGCGGCGGCTTTCTCGACCTGAGCCACGTCTGCTGCGGCATCTTGGCGCTCCAGAGAGAGCCGAAGCACGGCCAGCGGTGTGTTGATCTGATGGAGCACGTCGGCGTGGTAGCGCCGTAGTTCTTGCAAAAGCTGCTGATGTGCCTCGGCCTGTGCCTGTTTTTCCTGCCGCAGAGCGGTGCAGGTTTCCAGCAGCACCGTCGGCAGGGTAGTTTTGGGTGCATCACCGTCGCCATGCCTGAGCCAGCGACAAAAGGCATCCACCTGTCGGGCCTCGGCTTTTGCTGCCCGCCGGACGAGCACGATGGACAATGCTGCCGCGCCCAGCAGGCACAGTGCCGCCAACGCCAGCAGCCCCGTCAGCGGCTCCAGCAGCAAGCGGCTGTAGGTGCGGCCATAGCCCGCAGCCTCCAGAGCAGCCAGGCCACGGGTGTAGGCGTCCGGGGCTTGCCGGGCGGCCATGGCTGCCTGTACCTCCTCGGGCGGCAGCGCCCCAAAGAACTTGACCGTTTCTCGGGTCAGCCCGGCCAGCGGCAGTGCCGCCGCCAGAACGGCCAGCAGGCATATGGCGACGAGCGCCGCAGTCCAGCTTCTCTTTTTCATGGCTCTTTGCGCACCTCCACATTCCAACGATATCCGATGCCCTTGACTGTCTCGATGTAGGCGGCATCCTGGTAACGGCCCAGCTTTTTGCGCAGACGCGAGATGTGCACCGACAGGGTATTGTCGGAGATGAAGCGCTCCCGGTCATCCCATACTGCCGCCAGCAGTGCCTCTCGTGGGAGAATTCGACCATTTTGCCGCAGCAACGCCAGACAGAGGTCAAATTCCGTCCGGCTGACGAGTAATTCGGCGCTGCCGCGAAAGATCATCTTGTGTATAAGATCGAAGTGGAGGTCGCCGGAGCAGAGGGACGCGGTAGAATCCCACCGGTCTGCGCGGCGCAAAAGTGCTCGGATCCGACTTTGCAGCACACGTAGAGAGCAGGGCTTGGTCACATAGTCGTCAGCGCCGCTCTGAAAACCCAGTACCACGTCGTCGTCACTGCCGAAGCCGGTGAGTATCAAGATGGGGCAGGGGATCTTCTCCCGCAGCGCACGGCACAGAGAAAAGCCGTCGCCATCGGGCAGACCCACGTCCAATATCACCAGATCCGGCGATTCCGTCAGACACAGCCGACGGGCTGCCTGCGCCGTTGCTGCCTCCGATACGGCCCATCCGGTTTCCTCCAGGCCCCGCCGCAGCTCCCGGCGGAGGCTGATGTCGTCCTCGACCAACAGAATATGCTCCATGCTTTCACCACTTTCTCTTCAGCTAGCTACAGTATAGAGGAGCTGACCCGAAAAAATCAATCCAAAAAATCTGCATGGAGAATGGCGATACAAGTTCTCTGCCCTTCCCTTGACGAATAGAGGAAAGAATGGTAATATATAAGAACGCCCGCCGCTGTGATGGAATGGTAGACATAGCGGACTTAAAATCCGCCTGGAGCGATCCAGTACCGGTTCGAGTCCGGTCAGCGGCACCACGTCGCCGCGGACGACATATCGTTCGCGGCGACTTTTTTCAAAAGTTACCTCTCACGCATTTTGTCGCGGCTCCTCTCCAAATCGAACCTGCTGCGCTGGGTCGTGATTTGGTTTTGGGTGCAAACCTGGAAACTGGGGCATCTATCGTGTTGCGATGAGCTTCCTATTTCATTGCAAAGCTCATCGCGCGTTCATTTTAAGGTAGATGTCGGAGAGCCCACGCTGCTGAGCCCGTGTGTCTGGATGCATAAAAACTCGGCAAGCACTTTACAGTGCTTGCCGAGTTTTTGCAGTTCCATTGTGCTAACCTCACCAAAAGGCAGAGCGGCTAAAGGGCTTCTTGTTTGCGCTTGCCCCGCAAAAAGCCGAGATACACCACCATGGCTGCCATCATCCAGAAGTAGGCCATCATATACGGCTCTTCAAAGATGTTTTCAAAGTAACAGTGCACCATTACGCCGGCGAGGCCTGAGAGAAGTCCTGCCGTCAAGGGGGAGAGGCGAGGGGTGTTGGGGGACTTTTCCGCCATCCGGCTTCGATAGACGCACCTAAAACCAATGAGCACCAGGGCAATCAGCAGCAGAGCGAAGAAGATCAGACCCACATAGCCCATTTCCACCAGGATTTTGAGATAGTAATTATCCATGTAGAAATAATCCCATTGGTCGATGATCTTTGTCTGCATGGCGATGGCGCCGCCGAACATCCCCAGGCCCAGGCCGAAAAGGGGATTGCCGTAGTCCTTGAGGTAACTCAGACCATACATCCAACGACTGGCCCGACCGCCCCGGGCGGTAGATTCAGCGAACTGCTCGGTAAAGAGATAGCCGATTCGGCTGGCCACAAAGGGCATGAAGCACGCAGCCACTGCCGCCACCACCAGCAGGCCGAAGAGCCGCCGGTCAACCAACAGACAAAACAGAACCACAGCCACGGCCATAGCTACCCAGGCGCCCCGGGACATGGTGAACAGACAGCCAAAGCACATGGCAAAGGCGCAGCACCAACTGAGGAGCTTCTGCCAGGTCTTTTTATAGTAGTAAGCCAGGCCGGCAGCCATGGGGGCGAACATCACCATATAGTCGCCCATGATATTGGGACTGCCAAAAATGGAAAAGACGCGGGTACGCACCGACTGTTCGGCCTGATCCGTCCAGTTGGAAGGAATGGGTACGGCGACAATATACTGGTAGATGCCATGGAGGGCGATGATTGTAGCCAAAACTACCATGACCAGATAGAGCTGCATAAAGTCGTGGTCGTCTCGAAGAAGCCGGGTGACAACAAAAAACCAGAGCATATACTGCACCGTAGCCCGGTAGCCGTCCACGGAGATGGAATAATAGCGGAATACGGTGTTCATCAACACGAAACCCACGGCCAAGAAGGCCAGCAGCGGAACATCCAGAGGATTTGCCCGGGCGGAAAGGGGTGCGGGGCGATCCATCCGCTGGCGGAGGATCCAAAGAAGGCACAATACGAGCAGCGCCTCGTCCCAGAGAGAGGACAAGACCGGCACGGAGAGCACGTCGCGCAGAACATAGTCCACGCCGCAATAGAGGCCCAGCACCGTGAGAATTATGCCCGTGAGACCGCCGCGGAACATCCAGCCCAGCAGGACGCTGCCGCGGCCCCAGGCGAAGAGCCCCCGCCAGAGCCTGCCGACGAAGCTGTTGTGGAACCACCGTACCGGCCAGGAAACCCGCGCCAAGCGGTCGTTGCACCGCTGGGACAGACGGTAAAAGCCGGAAGAGGCTGTCCACCGGTCTGCCGCGCTGAGGCGCGCCAGACAAAAGCGTCGCAGGCTGCTGCCGCGCCAGCAGCGGACAAAAAAGCCCACCACAGCGCTGCCGGAACAAAGACCCTTCAAAATGGTGCCGATGGCCGCGAGAACCCGCACAAGGAGGCTCGAGCGCAGCACATCATCCATGGTTTATGACCTCCAGGCTGGAGATAATGCCTTCTACCTCAATGTCAGAGGTCTTGACCAGGTGCTCCATGCCCACGCGTACCTCCTGAGAGCCCACGACGTAGGCAGAACTGGTGAAGGAGGTGTTGACCTCCACAGTGAAGTAGAGATCGGTGCGAGTTCCGTCGGTGGTCTCCACCTCCACGGCCTCGCAGCCGGTGATATAGCCGTCAAGAAGCTTGCCGGAGCTGAGAAGCTGACCGCCGGTGTGGGCCGTGCAGTAGTCGGCCACATGCTCGGGCACATCCTGGGCCACCACCTCGTAGGTGAGGGTGACTTGCTGACTGGTGGCCGAGGCTACGGCGTTGTTGCCAAAGAGCTTCATGCAGACGGCGGCGGCCACTGCCACCACCACAAGAATCACGGCCAGGTCAATCAGGTTGAGTTTTCCGAAGAGTCGGCCTTTTTCATCCACGAGTTTCATAAAATCCTCCTGAGAAAATGCAGAATTTCCCGGTGTATCCGGTATGAGCCATTATACCCCGATTTCCGCTTTGTTGCAACCCCGGATCCGTCGAGGCATAAAACACCGGGATGCAGCGTTTCTCTGCACCCCGGATGAAGCGTCACATATCTACGCTTTCGGCGAAGGCGGCAGCTGCACCGTAGGCTGCTTCCTCCTCGGTATAGCCCATATCCAGCAACATGGCTTCGATCTCCGCCTGGGTGGCTTCGGGGGAATCTTCACGGAAATATTGGGCGGTGAGGGCCGCCTCTTCCATCCAGTCGGCGTCGCAGTTGTCCGCGCCGTAGGCTGCTTCCTCCTCGGTGAAGCCATAGCTCAGGAGGTCATTAACCATGGTGGTGCGGGAGCTATAGTATTGTGCAAGGATGTCCTTGGCGGAATAGACGGCTTCCTCCATCCAGTCGGCGCCGCAGTGCTCCACAGCATATTCCGCATTTTCTGTGGAAAAGCCTTCCTCTTCCAGCGCCACCTGGAGGGAAAACGCCGAGTAGGAATACTCTTCCAAAAGCGTCTGGGCGGTCTTGAGTGCCTCTGCCTGTGCCGCGTCGGAAGAATCCAAACCAGCGGAGTCTAGCGGTGCAAATCCTGCGTCGTCCAGGGCATCGCCCGCAGTGTCAGCCGCCGG
>CALXCW010000022.1 GCA_944386905.1 uncultured Oscillospiraceae bacterium | reverse complement strand
CCTCAAGCAGGGCTACAACGGCCACCTCACCTCCCGCGAAGCCGGTTCCGTCGGCGGCCAGATGGTCAAGAAGATGATCGAGGCCTACGAGAGAAGCCTGTAAGCTCCATTACCGGCTGAAAATTGAGGCTGCCTCCCATCGAGGCAGCCTCAGCGTGACGAATCAGGTTCGCCGCGCTACCTGGGCTTTTGCGGCTTTGACTCAGCTGCAAAAGCCTTCTCTTTTTAGACGAATACCACCGGCATAGCCGGTGGTATTCGTCTAACATGGAAAAGCGCCCCGCTTTTTCGCGGGGCGCAGACAGATTAGTTGCGATTGAAGATCTTGAAGATGGCATCGATATCGTTGTCGTCATCCTCGGGCTTGCTGCGCTCCAGGCCGGCAGAGAAAGCGCCGGGACGGGAGGACTTCTTCTCGTCGAAGCCCGTGGCAATTACGGTCACGCGCATCTCATCCTGAAGGCTGTCGTCAAAGGCAGAGCCAAAGATGATGTTGGCTTCGGGGTTGGCGGCCTCCTGCACGATGCTGGCAGCAGTTTCCACGTCATCCAGGCCCAGATCCGAAGAGCCGGTAATGTTGATGAGCACACCCATAGCGCCGTTGATGGAGGTCTCCAGCAAGGGGCTGGCCACGGCGGCCTGGGCGGCCTGCTCGGCCTTGTCGCGGCCAGAGGCAGTACCCACGCCCATGTGCGCGCGGCCGGCGTCCTTCATAATGGCGGACACGTCGGCAAAGTCCAGGTTGATGTTCACATGCTCAGAATAGCCCACCAGCTCAGAGATGGACTGCACAGCCTGCTTCAAAACGTCATCGGCAATACCAAAGGCGTTGGCAAACGTGATCTTCTGATCGGTGACGTATTTGAGGCGATCATTGGGGATAATGATAAGGCTATCCACCTTGTCTGAGAGATTGGCAATGCCGGTCTCGGCCTGCTTCATGCGGTTGGCGCCCTCAAATTTAAAGGGCTTGGTGACCACACCCACGGTGAGAATACCGGCCTCGTGGGCCAGATCTGCAATAATGGGCGCAGCGCCCGTGCCGGTGCCGCCGCCCATACCGGCGGTGATAAAGACCATATCGGTGCCCTCGAGCACTTTGGAGATGGCAGCCTTGGATTCCTCAGCAGACTTCTGGCCGATCTCAGGCTTGGAGCCTGCGCCCATGCCTCCGGTGAGCTTCTCACCGATCTGGATTTTGTTGCGACAGTTGGACTTGTTGAGATCCTGCTTGTCGGTGTTGACCACGACAAACTCCACGCCGCCCACTCCGGCCGCAATCATGCGGTTGACGACGTTGTTGCCGGCGCCGCCGACACCGATCACTTTTATGGAAACGACTTTTTCTTCAAAATCAGGCATGGTGTAGTTCCTCCTATGTATCAATGCTGCTCAGCGTTGAAGTTCACATAATTATACTCCATTATAATATCGCGTCATGGGGCTCAGGTCAATAGAAAATCGAGAATTCTCCCTAAAAAAATCCAAATTACTCCCACTCATGGAAGCGGGCCACTTGTTTTTCATCGAAGGTGAGGTCGATGGTGCCCCGCAGAGCCGGATCAAGATCCTCCAAGATCGCCTGGAGATACTGGATCTTATAGCTCAGCTGATCCGTGCCGCCTAAAAGGATCTGGTATTGCTCGCCGGAGAGCAGCTCAATATCGTAGGTTTTTTCCACATTGATGGTGGTGATCTTCTCCATGAGACCGGTACCCTCCATCGCCTCGACAATCTCCAGGGCGGCAGCCATCGCCTCTTCCTGGCCTTCCGTGGCCACGGCGTCGGCGCCGGTTTGGGGATTAACCAGGGTGAAACCGGTCATCTCCACCACCTGGCCGGCGAAGTCATCCAGGGAGCTTCCCAGTACGCGGCCGGCGGTGTTGATGTACCACGTGCCGCCCACATCGGCCTCCACCAGTCCGGCGATCTGGCTCTCCTCTACCTGGATAACCACGGTGTCGGGCAGAATGCGGCCCACACTCACGTTTTCCACGTAAGGCAGCTGGGCCTTGATGCTGCCGGCAACGGCGTCGCGGTTGAGCGTGAAAAGATTGTCACCCGGGGCTACGCCCGAGGCATTGGCAATCTGCTCCCAGGAGTAGATGCTGTTGCCCTGCACCTCCACAGTGCGGACACGGAAGAAAATCGCCACGCCCAGCACAACAGCGGCCACCACGGCGACCATAATGAGCAGACGGCCCAGGATGCCTGTATGCACTTCCCGGCGGCGGCCGGTGCGTCTGGCCCGGCGGCGCGCCGCATTGCGCGAATTTGCCATGTTAACCTCCATAAGGGGGAGACTTGCTCCAACTTACAGAGTATTATACACCATGGGCCGGAAAATTTCCAGTCGTATTCTTTCCCGCGGCCACCCCCACCGCAGCGCCCAGAGATCGGAGCTTTTCGTCCAAGTTATCATACCCGCGAATCAGGTGATTTATTCCAAACACATAGCTCTCCCCCGGCGCCTGGAGGGCTGCCACCACCATGGCCGCAGCAGCGCGAAGATCCGTACCGGTGACCGTAGCGGGCCGCAAAGCCGACACACCCCGCACCAGCGCTGCAGATCCCACCAGTTCAATCTCGGCGCCAAAGCGCCGAAGCTGTGGAACATGGGCAAAGCGCCGTTCAAAAACTGTTTCCGAAAAACGGGTACTGCCCCTGGCCCGCAGCAGCGCCGCCATCATGGGCGCCTGGACGTCGGTGGGAAAACCGGGATAGGGGGCCGTTTCAATCTCCCCGACGGCCTTGAGCGGGCCAAGCCGGCGCAGCGTGATGGACTCCTGGCTCCAGCACAGCTCACAGCCGGCGGCTGCCAGGGTATCGAGTACCGGCGTCAGATGCCGTCCGTCGGCGCCCAGCAAACAGATTTCCCCGCCGCAGCCGGCGCAGGCACACAGGAACGTGGCCGCCTCGATCCGATCCGGCATGACGGTATAGGTCGTGCCACGCAGGGGCGCACCGCCGCGAATGGTGAGCGTATCGGTTCCCGCACCGGAGATCTCCGCGCCCATGGACTGCAAAAAGCCGATGAGATCGACAATTTCCGGCTCTCTGGCCGCATTTTGCAGCACCACCGTGCCCTGGCAGCCCATGGCAGCCAGCAGCACATTCTCTGTGGCCCCCACGCTGGGAAATTGCAGTTCGATGGCCGCACCATGGAGCTGCGGCGCATCACAGAGGATCTCCCCTTCCCACAGTACCACCGATGCCCCCAACCTTGCCAGAGCATCCAGGTGGAGATCGATGGGCCTGCGGCCCAGCGGGCAGCCGCCCGGCATGGTCATACTGGCACAGCCGAAGCGGGAAAGCAGCGCCCCGAGAAACAGCACGGAAGCCCGCATCTTCCCCATCAGCGCGGCAGGAATGGCCGTTCCAGTGGCGTCGCGGCTGTCAATACGCAGGGTTTTCCCTCGGCGCTCCACCCGGCAACCCAGGCTCTCAAGGATCTCTCCCGCCAATGCCACGTCGGAGATTTCCGGGCAATTATGTATGCGGTACACGCCCCCCTGCACCATGGTGGCCGCCAGAATGGGCAGCACCGCATTTTTAGCTCCGCTGACCGCTACCTCGCCGTTGAGCCTCTTTCCTCCCTGAATAACCAGCGCCTCCATGAAAACCCCTCCATGCTTTTTGCCATCCTATGCAAAAAAACATCGAGGGGTGCGGCCTTTATGCCCCCAGGCGGCGAATGACGGCGAGGATTTGCTCTGCCGCATCCACCACAGCCAGGCGCCGTGCGGCCAGCCGCATCTCCTTGAGCCGCTGGGGATCGTTCAGCAGTGCCTTGGCGGCTTCGTAGAGACTGTCGCCGTCGCATTCATTCTCACGGATGACCACCGCCGCACCGTGGGCCTCCAGCACCCGGGCGTTTTTCTCCTGGTGGTTATCTGTAACATTGGGCGAGGGAATCATAATACAGGGTGTCCCCGAGGCACAGACCTCACTGATGGTAGCAGCTCCAGCCCGGCAGATGATGAGATCCGCAGCAGCCAGAAGATTGGGCATGTCAAAGATATACTCCCGCATATCCAGGTTGGGATGCGCCGCCAGATCCAGGCCCTGTTCGCGGACATAGTCCGGCATCCAACGCCAGCCATAGGAGCCGGTGGCGTGGACATGGTGGAACCGCCCATCGGCGGCCTCCAAGACCATAAAACGGGCGATTTTTTTATTCATCTCCCGAGCGCCCAGACTGCCCCAGGCCGAGACGATCAGCGGTTCATCCACCAAACCCATAGCCCGGCGGGCCTGGGTGCGGTCGCCGTAGAGAAATTCGCTTCGAACCGGTGTGCCGGTGACCGTGACCTTTTCCGGATGGGGATAGTGGTCGCGGCTGTCGGCGAAGGAAACCAGGACGGCATCCACATCCTTGGCCACCATCCTAGTGGTAAGGCCCGGCACAGCGTTGGATTCGTGTACCGCCGTGGGGACACCCAGCTTTGCGCCCATGTGCAGAGCCGGGTAGCTGGCATAACCGCCGGTGCCCACGATCACATCGGGCCGAAAATCGCGGATGATGGCCCTGGCCTTGGCCATGGAGCCGGCCATGTGGCAGGCCGTGGTGAAATTGTGCCAGGCTGCCGCCGGGGTGAGTTTGCGCTGGAAGTTGGAGATCTTCAACGTCTCCAGGTCAAAGCCCTCCCTGGGCACCAGTTTGTTCTCCATACCGTCCTCGGCGCCGATGAAAAGAATCCGGCTCTCGGGGATCCGCTCCTTCAGGAGCTTGGCGACGGAGATGGCCGGGTTGATGTGGCCGCCGGTGCCGCCGCAGGTGAAGATGACGTTCATGGCTGCCTCCAATCACATAAGAAGCTGGTTGTTGCTCTGGCGAGAGACACTGAGGATCAGGCCCATTTCAAACAGCTGCAAGAGCAGCGCCGTGCCGCCGTAGGAAAAGAAGGGCAGAGAAATCCCGGTGGCGGGAAGGAAGTTGGTCACCACGCCGATGTTGAAGAATACCTGCAACGCCAAAAGCGTCGTAAGCCCGCCCACCATCAGCGCGCCGAAACGATCCCGGGCGTGCATCGCAATCCAGTATCCTCGCAGGATCAGCAGCACAAACAGCAGCAACACCACCATGGCGCCCACAAACCCCAGCTCTTCGCAGACAATGGCGAAGATATAGTCGTTGTGCTCTTCCGGAAGATACAGATATTTCTGCCGCCCCTTTCCGAGGCCCAGCCCCATAAGGCCGCCGGAGCCAATGGCATAGAGCGACTGCACAATTTGATAGCCATCGTTGGAGGCATCTGCCCAGGGGTCTCGCCAGGCTACAATTCGATCCGAGGCGTAGCCCATAAACTTGAGGTAGATAAAAGCGAACAGTGCCGCCACACCGATGGCCAAGCCAAACCATTTGAGCTCGGTGCCCCCCAAGAACATCATCACACCGCCCACAGAGAAGATAATGATGATTGCCGAGAGATGGGGTTCCAGCGCCAGCAGCAGCGCAATGGCTCCCAGGATGGCTGCAAAGGGTAAAACTCCGTAGCGGAAGGTTTTCATTTTGTCTTTATAAGACGACATCAGCGTGGCAAAGGTCAAAACAACGGCCAGCTTGGCAACCTCCGAAGGCTGGAAGGAGGTGAAGCCCAGATAAATCCACCGCCGGGCGCCGTTTTCCTTGGTGCCGAAAATGGGCACCAGCATCAAAAGGAAGATGGCGCCCGCCATAATGGGGAAAGACAGAGCGCGCCACATCTGGTAGTTGAGGCGGCTGACAAAGAGCATAATGCCGATGCCCACCAGGGCAAAGAGTCCCTGCCGGGCAAAGTAAGCCGTGGAGGAACCCTCATCGGCATAGGCCGAGGCGTAGCTGGCAGAGAACATCATGATGACGCCGATGAGCACCAGCAGCACCGTCAGCAGCAAAAACGGCAGATCAATGAGACCGCGCTCGTCATAGAGGATCTTCTCTTTGCGTTTTTTCTCCGGCTGCGTCTGCGGCGGATCAGGCAGCCGCTCCTCCGGCAGGCCGGGATATTGGATGGCGTTGTTCATGAAAGCGTCCTTTCTCAGCTGGGATAGATGGTGCGCGAACCGGGTTTCTCTTAGCCGAAGCGATGGAAGATGCCCAGCCAGGCCAGAATACACATGACTACGGTAATGCCGGTAAAGACCGAGAAGATTTTTACCTCGCTCCAGCCGCCCATTTCAAAGTGGTGATGGATCGGCGCCATGCGGAAGATGCGCTTGCCGTGGGTGAGCTTGAAGTAAGTCACTTGGAGAATATCGGAGAGCGTCTCAATGATATAGATGATCCCCACCAAAATCAGCACCAGGGGGATATCCAGTGCAAAGGCCATGCCGCACACTGCGCCGCCGAGGAACAGCGAACCGGTGTCTCCCATAAAGACTTTGGCTGGATGGAAATTATAGAGGAGGAAGCCCGCCAGACCGCCCACCAGGGCCGCCGGAAACAGGGCCAGGGTATTGCTGCCCCAGCAATAGGCTGTGACGGCAAAAAAAGCCATCACCGGCAGCGTTACGCCGGCAGCCAGGCCGTCAATTCCGTCGGTGAGGTTGACGGCATTGACACAGCCGACGATTACCAGTCCCGCAAAGATCATGTAGATCGGCCAGGGAATGGCAAACTCCACATTGAAGAAGGGAATATAGAGATTGTAGGTGAGATTTCCGTTGTAGCGCAGCAGCGCGAGGAACACAATGGCCGCAGCCAGCTGCAAGAGGAGCTTTTGGAGGGCGGTCAGGCCCAGATTGCGGTGCAGTCTCACCTTGACAAAGTCGTCGAGAAAGCCGATCAGGCCATAGATCAGTGCCAGGCCCAGCACCAGAAGCTGCTCATACACGCCCGTGAGCATTGCCGGGAACCCTACGCCCAATACCAGCACGGCCGTCGGGACAATAAACATGATGCCGCCCATTGTCGGGGTACCGGCTTTGACGTTGTGCCATTTGGGGCCGATTTCCCGGATGGACTGACCAGCTTTGAGCGCATGGAGCACGGGGATCAGGACGCGGCCCAGGATGGCAGTGAGCACAAAACTTCCCAGGCACACGAGGACAAGGCGCAATAGAATGTTGGACATGATTGATCTTCCTTCCCACCGGCACAGTGCCGGCGCGGTTTCGTTGCAGCGGCGGTCAGAATCGCCGGATTACTTGCCGGTCTTTTCAGCCAAATAGAGCTCGAGCACTTTTTCCATGTGCATGCCACGGCTGCCTTTGCACAGCACCACGTCGCCGGGACGAGTCAGGCGCTTGAGCGCGTGGGCCATTTCCTCCTGATCCTCGTAGTGCACGGCACACTTGTGGCTCATGCCGCCGGTGATGGCGCCGATGATAATTCGCTGGGAGTCCTTTCCGTAGGCAAGCAGCAGCTGCGCCGACTGAGCCACCAGCCGCCCCACCCGGTAGTGTTCGGCCATGGAGCGGCTCCCCAGCTCCAGCATATCCCCCAGCACGGCGATGCGGCGGCCCTCGCCCTTGTGGTCACGCAACACCTTCAGCGCCGCCTCCATGCTCTCTGGTCCGGCGTTGTAGCAGTCCTCGATGATGGTCACGCCGTTGTGGTCAAAGATCCGCTGCCTGCTGCCGGTGTTGTGGAAGATCCCCAACTGATACTGGATGCTCTCGGGGCTCACATTTCGAAGCAGGCCCACGGCGATGGCCGCCAGAGCGTTGTAAACCGTGTGCTGGCCCTCCTGCGGCACATAGACGTGGAACCGCTGTCCCAGGCCGCGGACGACAAAGTACACGCCTCCGTCCATCTGACGTACCTCCTCGGCCACCACGTCGCACTGGTCATTCTCGATGCCGAAGTAGATCCGACGATGCTTGCCCTCCCGGAGGTTCCAAAGAAGGGGCTCGTCGCCATTGAACACCGCGATGCCGTCATCCTGGATTCCGTCCATGATCTCCAGCTTGGCCTTGAGTATCCCCTCCCGGGTACCCAGATGCTCAATGTGCATGGTGCCAATATTGGTAATGACCACCAGATTGGGCTGGGCAATGGTGGTGAGATAGTGCATCTCTCCGGAGTGGTTCATGCCCAGCTCCAGCACCGCCTCCTGGGTGTCGGCAGGCATTTCAAAGATGGTGATGGGGAGGCCCAGGTTATTGTTGTGATTACCTTGCGTTTTGCTGACGCGGTATTTGCCCGCCAGCACACAGGCGATCATCTCCTTGGTGGTCGTCTTTCCCACAGATCCGGTGATGGCAACCACATCCACGCCGGTTTCGGCCCGATAGGCCCGAGCCAGATCGCCGTAGGCCAGGATGGTGTCCTTCACCAAGAGCTGCGGCAGCGGATCATCCACCAGATGGCTCACCAGCGCAGCCGCCGCCCCAGCCAGGCGGGCCTTTTCCACAAAGTCATGTCCGTCTACCCGCTCACCGGGGATGGCCACAAAGAGATCGCCCTGGCGCACCAGCCTAGAATCAATCTGCGTGCCCGTGATGGAGGCCTCTGCGCCGGCGGGATGAATCTCTCCACCGCACCAGCCGGCCAACTTCTTCAGTGTCAGTTCCTTCATAACCCTTCCTCAATTCCCCATCAGATGGGCGGCGACTTCCTCTCGCTCGTCCAGATGGAATTTTTCATGGCCGATTTCCTGATACGTTTCGTGGCCCTTCCCAGCCAGGACGATGACATCCCCGGCCTGGGCGTGATCCATGGCCCAGCGGATTGCCTGACGCCGATTTTCGATAACGGTCTTTTCAGTCATGGTCTCCGGAATACCCTCCAGGATCTGGCCAATGATCGCCATGGGATCCTCGGTGCGGGGATTATCCGAGGTGACCACTACGAAATCCGCCAACTCCGCAGCAATTTTGCCCATGATGGGCCGCTTGATGGGATCGCGGTCGCCGCCGCACCCAAAAACGGCGATGACACGACCGCGGGCAAACTCCCGGACGGTTCTGAGGATATTCTCCAGGCTGTCGGGCGTGTGGGAATAATCGATGAGCACCGTGTAGTCCTTGCCCGGTGTGGGCACCACCTCTGCTCTGCCCTTGACTCCCTGGGCCGTGGCCAGGGAGTCTGCAATGGCATCCGGTGAAAGGCCCAGCGCCAACCCCACGCCAAAGGCGCTCAGAGCGTTATAGACGGAGAAGGCACCGGGGATACCCAGAGAGCAGGCCGTCTCGGTGCCGTTCACCACGGCGGTGAAGGTCACCTGGTGGGGATGAAGCTCGATCCCCTGGGCCATGAGCTCCGCCTGGCCCCTGGCAGAATAAGTGCACACCGGACAGGTGGCCCGCTTGAGGATCTCTCCGGCCCAGGGATCGTCCACGTTGACCACACCGGCCTTGCAGCGGGTGAAAAGCAGCGCCTTGGCTTGACAGTATTCCTCCATGGTGAGGTGAAAATCCAGGTGATCCTGGGTGAGATTGGTGAACACACCCACATCAAAGGTGAAGCCGTCCACCCGGTGGAGACTCAGGGCATGGGAGGAAACCTCCATCACCACGTGGGTACAGCCCGCGTCGGCCATCTGGCGGAAGAGGGCCTGGAGCTCCAGGCTCTCGGGGGTGGTGCGCTCGGTGGGCAAAACCTCGCTTCCGATCATATTCTGGATCGTGCCCACCAAGCCCACCTTGGCCCCCAGGCAGTCCTCCAAGAGGTGCTTGACAAGGTAGGTGGTGGTGGTCTTACCATTGGTGCCGGTGACGCCGATCATCGTCATCTCCCAGGCAGGGTTTTGATACCAGTTGGCCCCCGCCAGGGCCAGGCCCCGGCGGGTATCGGAGAGCAGCACATAATCTCCCGCCGCCGGTGCTGTCTCACACAGCACCGCCGCGGCGCCTTTTTCAAGCGCCATGGGAATATATTTGTGGCCGTCTGTGTCGAAGCCGCGGATCGCCACAAAGAGGTTGCCGGGCTTTACGGCGCGGGAATCATAGGCAATGCCGGTGATCTCAGCATGCAGGTCGGCATGGATTTCCAGGGGCTCAAGCCCTTGAAGCAAGGTTTGGAGTTTCATAGAATAAGCCTCCTGTTGTGTAGGAAATTGGTGCCGTGGAAAGCCGTGATAAGTCCACGTCAATCTTGTGCGCTGTGGTCGGTGAACTCCACGGTGATGGTGGTGCCCTTGGCAACCTCTGTGCCTGCCTCGATGTCCTGGTAGGTGGCCGTGACGTCGGCGCGATCCTGGTTGGTGCCGGTGACCAGCATGTAAAGTCCCTGGCTCTCCGCATACTGCTTCGCATAGACCAGCGTCATGCCGGAGAAATCGGGCACCTCCACAGTCTCTTCCGGTGCCGTCTCGCCGAAGTAGAGCACCACTTCCGACTTACCAGGAATCTTGGCGCCGCCGGCGGGCACCTGATCCATAACGGTCGTACCGGAGCCCACGGTGCGGTAAGTGAAGCCTTTCTCCTGGAGGGCCGCTGCGGCTTCAGCCTCGGTCATATCAATGACATCGGGCACCGAGACGGTAACCAGCTCCAGCTCTTCGTCGGTATAGTTGGGCTCCACGCCAAGATATGGCAGAATGTCGCCCATGACAGCGCCCACGGTGGGTGCGGCCATGATGCCGCCGGAGATGTAGAGGCCCGTGGCTTCGCTGGGTGTGTCCAGCACAACCAGAACCACGTATTTCGGATCCTCCATGGGCGCCACACCTACGAAGGAGACCATCTTATCCTCAACCTCGATCAGATTGCCCTCGTCATCTCGTACGTCGGTCTTTTCCGAGGTACCGGTCTTGCCGCCGATGCGGTAGCCCGGCACCTGGGCGCCGCCGGCAGTGCCGCCGGCGACGACGTACTCAAGCATTTCACACATGGTGGCCGAGGTTTCCTCACTGATCACCTGGCGAAGCACCGTAGTCTCATTGCGAGTCACGACATTGCCTTCGGAATCCAAGACCTCTCGAACGATGTACGGCTCGAGGACATAGCCGCCGTTGACCACAGCCGCAATGCCCCGCACCAGCTGGATGGGCGTAATCTTGAAGGTCTGGCCCCAGGAAGAGGAGATGAGGTTTGCGTTGTTGCCAACCTCGGTGAATTGTTCATAGGTAAAGAAGTAGCCAAACGCCTCGCCGGGGAGATCGATGCCCGTCTTTTCCATAAAGCCAAAGTCCTTGACATATTCGTAGAAGGTCTTGGCACCGATCTTGAGGCCCATGTTGGAGAAGGCGATGTTGCAGGAGTTGCCCAGGGCCTCCATGGTGGTCTGGCTGCCGTGACCGGCGGCTTTCCAACAGTTGACGATCTGGTCACGGCCTTCAAATTTGTAAGAACCTGTGCATTCGTAGGTGTCGTTTTCCGTGACGGCACCGGTTTCCAGGCCAATGGACAGCGTGATGGGCTTGAAGGTGGAACCGGGTTCATAGCCATCGGAGACGCAGCGATTGCGCCACTGGCGCAATCGCGCCGTGGCCATGGCAGCATTGTAGGCAGCCATGGCGTCGGTATAGGCCTGACTGTCCTCATCCATGCTGATGGCCAGCTGGTACTGCCGCTCCAATTCCTCCCGGAGCTCCTCGTCGTAGATTTCCTGGTGGTTGTTGGGGTCGTAGCTGCCCAGGGTGGCCATGCCCAGCACCTCGCCGGTATCCACATCCATGACAATGCCAAAGGCGCCGTTGAGTACATCGTACTTCTCAGTGGCCTCTTCCAGGTTTTTTTCCAGGTAGTGCTGCACGGTCATATCCAACGTCAGCACCAGGGAGTTGCCGTCGGAGGCATCGTAGTATTTCTCATAGGTGTAGAGCATTTCGGTTCCGCGATTGCCCTTGGTGGTGATGACAGCACCGGCGTTGCCGGTGAGCGTGGCATCGTAATAGGCTTCCAGACCCTCGCCGCCAACGTTGTCGGTGTTCACAAAGCCCAAGACCTGCGCAGCCATGGAGCCATAGGGATAATAGCGGCGGGAATCGAGCTCCAGATTGATGATACCGGTGAGCTCATTGTCGTTGATAAACTCCCGCACTTCCTGGGCCGTCTCTTCCGGCACTTTGCGCTTGATGACCCGGTAGTAATACTCGGTCTGGCCGGCCTGTTCCTTGACAAAGTCCTCCTCCACATCGAGGAGGCCCGCCAGGCCCTTGGCGATAAAGTCCACCGAGACCGCGGGATTATACTCCTTACCGGCCTCGCGCTTCTCCGTCTCCTCTTCCATGCGCCGTTGCAACGCATTGGGGTCGATGAAAATGGTTTCCACCGTGGCCGAAGAGGCCAGAATATTCATATTCCGATCGTAGATCACGCCCCGGGAGGCCGTGAGCGTGGTGCTTCTCGTCTGGTTGCGGATGGCCCATTCCTCATATTGGTCGTGCTCGACGATCATCAGCTGGTAAAGGGTGCTCACCAGCGGAATAAAGGCCGCCACGCCCAGCAGGAGCATCACCACAAAGGTGCGCCCCAGCACCAGCCGGTTGGCCCGTTCCCGCGCCTTTTTTTGACGGCGCTTTATCAGGCGGAGATTTCTCTTAGCCATGGATCCGATCCTTTCTCACAGGGAATACGCCCACGGCAGACAGGCCAAGCCCCTGCCGTAACAATTTATTTTATCACAAATTTTGCAAAATTCAAAAGAAAAGCGCAACGGGCGGCGCGGCGATTTGCCGCCCCGCCCGTAACAGTCTATGGGTTCTCAGGACAGGTATTCCACCAATCCGCTGGCGCTTCTCTCGATAGCTTGAATGATGCGCTGGAAGATGTTGGTGTTCTCAGACTGATAGATCTCTGCCTGGTCGTCGCCGGAGAGATTGAGATAGACGGTCTGATCCGCCGTGGGCAGAGAAAAGCCCAGTTCTGCTGCCCGCTCCTCGATGTAGGTAAGATCGATGCCCTCTTCATAGAGGCTCTCCAGAACAACCTGCTCCTCTTGAAGCTGAGAAAGTTCACTCTGGAGCGTGCTCACCTGCTCACTGGCCTCGTACAGCTGCACGTAACCAAAGACTACCAAGATGAGCATGCAAGTCACTGCCAACAGACCCACCACTGCAAAGGGCGCCACCACCGTCTTGGCCTTGACGCGCTTTTTCTTTTGGGGCAGCTGCCGCTCCTCCGGTAAGCCCTGGTGCTCAATTTCCGGCGCCGCAGTGCCCTGGTAGTCGGGATAGATTTGATAGGCGGCAGAGCCGTTATAGTATTCGCCGTCAAAGCTGTTTCTGGCCATGTCCGGCTCCTTTCCTTAGATACGTTCCGCCACCCGGAGCTTGGCGCTTCTGGCGCGGGGGTTTTCCGCCAGCTCTCGCTGGTCGGCAACAATGGGATGACGGGTTAAAATCGTTACCTTCGGCTTCTTTCCGCAGACACACACAGGAAAATCCTTTGGACAGGTGCAGCCTCGGGCTGCCTCCTGCATGGCGGACTTCACCAGGCGATCCTCCAGTGAGTGAAAGGTGATCACCGCCAGCCGTCCGCCCGGATTGAGCCGATCCATGGCCACCGAGAGCATCTGCTCCACGGCGGCGAGCTCATCGTTGACGGCAATACGGATGGCCTGAAAGCTGCGCTTGGCTGGATGCTGCTTTTCCCGCAGCGCCTGGGGTGGCATGGCGCTTCGGATCAGCTCGGAAAGCTCCAGCGTCGTCTCAATGGGCTTTTCCACCCGGCGCTGGACGATGGCTGCGGCAATGCGAGGCGCGTAGCGTTCCTCGCCATACTGATAAAGGATGCGCTTGAGGCTCTCTTGGTCATAGGTGTTCACCACATCGTAAGCGGTGCGCCCTTCGCTTCGATCCATGCGCATGTCCAGCGGTGCGTCTGCCATATAGGAAAAGCCCCGCTCCTTGTCATCCAGCTGCGGCGAGGAGACGCCCAGGTCGAAGAGCATGCCGTCCACCCGGTTGATCCCCAGATCATCCAGCACGTCAGCCAGCCGGGAAAAGTTGCTGTGCACCAGCGTTACACGGTCGATGTACGGCTCCAGCCGTTCCCGGGCGGCTGCCAAAGCCACCTGATCGCGGTCTAAGCCGATGAGGTGCCCCGTGGTGAGACGCGCTGCGATCTCAAAGGAATGTCCCGCTCCGCCCAGGGTGCCGTCGAGATAAATGCCGTCGGGACGGATATGAAGTGCCTCCACCGCCGGTATCAGCAGTACAGATTGATGTTCAAAGGCCATCAGAAGTCCAGCTCCTCCATCACGGATGCCATATACTCCGGCGTGAGGGTCTCGGCCTCCAGGGCGTCGTAGGTGGCACTGTCCCAGATCTCGGCGTGGCCCGCCTGACCCAGGAAGGTAACCTCGTCGCGCAGGCTTGCATATTCTCTGAGCTCCGTGGGAATGAGAAAGCGCCCCTGCTTGTCCGGCTCGCACTTGGCGGCGTTGGCAAAAAGAAAGCGCATTTTTCTAGCCTGGGAGAGCGGCAGGGCGTTATACTTGTCCACAATGGCCTGCCACCCCGCCTCGGTGTAGACACTCAGGCAGTGTTCCAAGCCCAACGTGACATAGAAGCTCTCGCCCAGCTCTTCGCGGAGCTTGGCTGGAACAAAGAGACGACCCTTGGGGTCAACCGTATGTCTGTACTTTCCTACCACCGGGTCTCACCTCGCTCCACTTTCATCATATTTACTCCATTTTGCTCCACTTGGTTATACTATACTAGATTTCAAAAAAAAATGCAATCCCTACCACCCAATTTATCCCGGCAAAAACCCCTGAAAATTCGTTGAAAACCGTCGAATTTCAAATATTAGAACATATGTTCTAATATCAAAGCAACCTGCGCAGGCTTTGCCCGTTGAGCCGCGCCGCGGCCCATGGTATAATGGTAAAAATGCACTCATCGCTTTTCAGGAGAGGAGGCGCGCCATTGGAGCTTTTGGATACACTCAATGCAGCCCAGCGCGAGGCTGTCACGGCAACGGAGGGTTTTATCCGCGTCATCGCCGGGGCAGGCGCGGGAAAAACCAGAGCGCTCGCCCGACGCTTTGCCTTTCTGGTTGAGGAGCTGGGCATCTTGCCCGGAAACATTCTCTGCGTCACCTTTACCAACAAATCCGCCGCCGAGATGCGCCAGCGCATCCACGCGCTCACCGGCGACAACGATACCGGCTATATCAACACGTTCCATGGCTTCTGCATCTCCATTCTTCAGGAGGACAGCCATGCCGTACAATACCCCAAGAGCTTTTTGGTGCTGGACAACGGCGATATCGACGCCATGCTCCAGATCATCTACGACGAGCGGGGGCTCTCCCTGCGGGATATGACTTTCGCGGCGGCGCGGGACATGATTGAAATGGAAAAGCTGGTGCATCGACCCGACTACTATCGTGATCTCATCACGCTCTCCCTGGACACCCTGCGCGAGAAGTACGACCAGGCCCAGCGTCCGAAGGATATCATCTTCTACGGCTATCTTTACCAGGAGAAAAAGTGCTTTGGGCTGGATTACAACGATCTTCTTACCTTCTCTCTTTACATCTTCGATACCTACCCGGATATCCGCCTCAAATGGCAAAAGCGGCTGGAATATATTATGATCGACGAGTTTCAGGACATCGATCAGATCCAGTACCGGCTCATGGAGGTACTCTGCGGCTACCACAGCAATCTTTTCATCGTAGGCGATCCGGATCAGACCATTTATACCTGGCGAGGCGCGGATATTCGGTACCTGCTGGATTTCGACAAGGCCTTCCCCACAGCCAAAACTGTGATGATGCTGGACAATTACCGCTCCACTCCCGAAATCCTGGCCGTGGCCAACTCTCTGATTTCCAAGAACCGGCACCGCATGGAAAAGGCGCTCCGCCCCACCTTGCCCTCCGGTGCGCCGGTGGTGTGTCACTTTGCCAAAACCCAGGAAGAAGAAGCGCAGTGGATCTCCAGTGCCCTCGCCCAGCTCCACGACGCCGGCATCGCCTTTGCCGATATGGCGGTGCTCTACCGCGCGCACCACGTCTCCCGGGCGGTGGAAGAGGCGCTGCTTCAGCAAAAGATTCCCTATGCTATCTACAGCGGCGTACAGTTTTTCCAGCGTGCGGAGATCAAGGATGCCCTGGCCTACCTGCGGCTTATTGTCTATCGCGACGATCTCTCCTTCCGACGGGTGGCCAACACGCCTAAGCGCAACCTGGGCAAGCGCAGGATGGCCTATCTGGAGGAATATGCCGCTGCCCACAGCTGCTCACTCTACCAGGCGCTCCAGGAAAGCGTGGACATGCCCATCTGCAAGGGCACCCGGGCGGGGCAATTCCTCTCGCTGGTGGAGGATTTCTCCACGCGATGGGAGGGACGCCCAATCTCTGAGGTACTGGCTTCGCTGCTTCACGAGAGCGGTTACGAAGCCATGCTCCGCACTGCCGGCAGCCAGGAACGGCTGGACAACCTGGCCGAACTCAAGCAATCCATCTACACCTATGAAACCACCTGCGGCGAAGAGAGCACCTTGGAACATTATTTGGCCCACATCGCTCTTTTTACCAACGCCGACGCCGGCAATCCCGGTGACAAAGTACGTCTGATGACCGTCCACGCCGCCAAGGGTCTGGAATTTCCCTATGTATTTCTCTGTTCGCTCAACGAGGGTGTCTTTCCCTCCCGCCACGTGCGCAACCTCCGGGACATGGAGGAAGAGCGGCGGCTGGCCTTCGTGGCGCTGACCCGGGCCCAGAAGGGCCTCGTACTCACGGAGGCAGATGGGCGCAACTTTGACGGCTCTCCCCGCTACCCCTCCCGATTTCTCCTGGACATTGACCCGGCGCTGCTCTCCTTTACCCAGCCGCCGCCGGACAGTCTCATCCGCGAGGCGAGGGACTTTGCCGCCGCCAGCGACCGCGCCCTGGCTGCGGAGCCTCCGGCTGTATTCCCTGCAGGCCAACGGGTTCGCCATGCCATCTTCGGATATGGCACCGTATTGGAAGCCGATCTCAGTCAGAGCGCCCACCTGGTGCAATTCGACAAGCTCCCCACACCCCGCAAGATCTCCTTTCGCGCCAAACTGGAGCCGGAGCCCTGACGACAAACGCCCCTGCGGCTGGCCGCAGGGGCGTAACAGCTTGTCGAAAAAGTATTTTCGACAAGCTGCCTTAGGATTTTTCAACTTTCAAAAGTCGAAAAATCCATCGCTTT
>CALXCW010000021.1 GCA_944386905.1 uncultured Oscillospiraceae bacterium | reverse complement strand
GGGAAGCCATTGCCATAGGGGCCGCGGAGCGTCACCTGCTGGCCGGGCTCGATGGCGTGGAGCCAAGTGGTGACACAGCCGCACTTCTTGATGGAAAATTCCAAAAAATCCTCATTGGTGGGCGAGGAAGTGATGGAGAAGAGCGCCTCCCCTACCCCCGGCATGCTGAGCATGGCGCACTGGCCGGGGATATGCTCAAAGGGCTTCTTTCCGTCCAGACCCACCACCCGGAAGGTCTTGACATCCGGTGTGTCGGTACGGATATCGGTGACCACTCCCACCAGGGGGATCAATGGATCGCGTTTCATATTCATCGTTCACCCTCCCCCAGCGTTTTGATCACTTTGACGATATTCATGGAGATGGGGCATTTTTTCAGGCATCTGCCGCAGCCGACACAGCCATAGATGCCTTCGTTGTTGGCCGGGAAATAGACCAGCTTGTGCATAAAGCGCTGGCGGAACCGTTCCAGCTGGGTGGGCCGGTTGGTACCGTGGGCCATCATGGTGAAGTCGGAGTACATGCAGCTGTCCCAGCAGCGCAGGCGCTGAATCTCGCTGCCGGTGTTGAAGTCCTTGATGTCATAGCACTGGCAGGTGGGACAGACAAAGGTACAGCTGCCACAGCCCAGGCAGCTCTCGGAGAGCTGGGCCCAATGGGGGCTGTTGAACTTCTCCATGAGGTGCTCGCCGTCGAAGCCGGTGAGATCCAGCGTCTTGAGGGGCAGCTTGTCGGTGACGGCATGGATCGCCGCCTGAGCAGCCACCACGGCCTGCTCGCCGCCGTCCTCCAGCAGCGGCAGCGCCGCCAGGAGCTTTTCACCCTTTTTCGTGTTGGCGCGCATACACAGCTTTTCCCCGGTCAGCCAGGCCGTGACGTCTCCCGCCGGATCGGCCGGATCGATTCCAAAGACAGTGCAGAAGCACGTCTCCTCCGGCGCGCCGCAGGCCAGGGTCACCACGGTGGCATGGCTCCTCCGCGCAGCATAGAAGGTATCCTGGGGCTCGGCCAGAAATACCCGGTCGAGAATTTCAAAACTCTTGGCGTCGCAGGCCCGGACACCGAAGAGGATAAAGTCCTCCTCCTGCTGTTGCCGGGGTTTGACGGTGATGGAGGTGCCCTCCACCTGGAAGTCGGCCAGGTGTTCCACCTGCGGGAAGAAGAGATCCTTGGCGCTGCGGCTGGTGTTGAGCTGCTTGGACAGCTCCATGCCGGATTCATAGCGGTTAAACTGGGCAGTTTTCCCCTGATCCACCGGCAGATACAGAGTCTGCCGGGCGGCCATGGCGTCGAGAAGCTGCCCGAGCTGGGAAATGGCAATCTGTTTCATCCTGCGTCCCCCCTTCTCGGTTCCGGATCGCCCGTCTCGTAGGTCAGCAGGGGCGGCCGGGTATCAGCGTCGGCTCCGGCCTGGTAGGGGCCGTAGATTTCATTGATGTCCTTGATAAACTTGCGGTTCAAGAGATGGAGCGGAATATGCTGCGGACAGACGCGGCTGCACTCGCCGCAGTCGGTGCACCGTCCCGCCACGTGGAAGGCCCGGATGATGTGGAACAACTGCTCTTCAAAAGAGCTGGCCGCGGCCTTGTTCTCTACGCCGGAGTTGGGGTTGTCAAAAACGCACTTCTCGCAGCTACACGCAGGACAGACATTGCGGCAGGCGTTGCAGCGGATGCACTTGGAGAGCTCCTGCTGCCAGAAGGCGAAGCGCTCTTCGTCGCTCATGGCCTCCAGCCGCTTGACCTCGTCGAAGCGGCCCACGTCCTGCTCCTCTCCTTGTTCACCGAGAAGCTCGTCGAAGATGACCAGCTTTTTGCTCTTGCAGAACTTGCACCGCTCCGCCAGAGCCTCGGCTCTGGCCATGGTCTTGGCGCCGTAGAGCGTCTCAAAGGTCAGCGTCTCACCGGTAAAGTCGCCGCCGGTAACGCCCTTGATACCTGCCGCCCGAATGGTCTCGATGTCGGCCATGCCTTCGCAGGCCACGCCGACGATGTAGGTGTTCTCCCGCCGGATCCGGTGCTCTTTCAAAAGCTGCTGGAAGGAGTAGGTGTCGCAGGGCTTTAAAAATGCCCCCACCTTACCGCCTTTGCGGCTCTCGGCGATGAGATACTTGGAGAGATTGGCGCCGCAAAAGGCGTTATAGACCAGATCCCGGTCGATTTCCTCCACCGAGGTAAAGACGGCAGGGGTGACATCGTAGAAAAATTCTCCCGTTTTCCACGCGAGGATCCGATCGCAGACGCCGCTCTCCAGCAGCGCCTTCGCTTTGGCTCTTACTTGCTCTTGCATCTCAGATCCTCCAGTCTCTTGTTCTCGCCCAGGCGGGTGATGGTGGCCACGAAGTCGTTCATCGTGGCAGCGAACTTGGCGCCCTCTGCAGCGGAGACCCACTCCACTCTGGTGCGCTCACGCTCAATGCCCAAGAACTCCAGCATGTTAAAGAGGAGCGTCATTCTCCGCCGGGCAAAGTAGTTGCCGCTGGTGTAGTGGCAGTCGCCGGGGTGACAGCCGCAGAGGATCACACCGTCGGCACCTCGCTGAAAGGCCCGGAGAATGAACATGGGATTGAGGCGGCAGGAGCAGGGAATGCGGATGATCTTCACGTTGGCCGGGTATTGAAGCCGGTTGGTGCCGGAGAGATCGGCGCCGGCATAGGAACACCAGTTGCAGCAAAAGGCCACAATGGTGGGTTGAAACTGACCGTTTACCTGCATATCGCGTCCACCTCCGCCATGATTTGTCCATTGGAAAAGCCCTTGAGATCCATTGCCCCGGAGGGACAGGCCACCGTACATGCGCCGCAGCCCTGACAGACAGCCGGGTTGACCTGGGCAATCCGCCGCAGCAAGGTGGTGCGGTTGGGGCCGCGGAACTCCTTATCGATATAGGTGATGGCGCCGTAGGGACAGACCTTTTCGCAGGCAGAGCAGCCATTGCACATCAGCTCATTGCTCTCGGCCACACAGGGGTTGCAGACCAGGTGATCCTTCACCAAAAGGCCGATGACCTTGCTGGCTGCGGCACCGGCCTGGGCCACCGTCTCGGGGATGTCCTTGGGGCCCTGACAGGCGCCGGAGAGGAAGATGCCCGCCGTGGGGCTCTCCACGGGTCGGAGCTTGGGATGGGCCTCGGTGAAAAAGTCGTTGGTGTCCATGGAGGCAGTGAGCATGGTAGCCAGGGGCCTGGCAGACTTGTCCGGCTCGATGGCCGCGGCCAAGACCACCATATCCGCCTCGATTTTCAGCTGCTGGCCGCCCAGGAGATCCGCTGCCTGGACATAGAGCTTGCCATTTTGTGGCGTGACCTTGCCCACCATGCCTTTGATGTAGTGCACGCCGTATTCCTCCACGGCGCGGCGGTAGAACTCATCGAAGTTCTTGCCGGGGGTGCGCACGTCAATGTAAAAGACGTAGACTTCGGTGTCGGGGTACTTCTCCCGGATGAGCATGGCGTGCTTGGCAGTGTACATGCAGCAGATCTTGGAGCAGTAGGGTTTCCCCTTCTCGCCGCCGTCGCACCGCGAACCCACGCACTGGACAAAGACCAGAGTGTGGGGATGGGTCTTGTCCGAGGGGCGCAGAAGCGTGCCGCCGGTGGGGCCTGCGGCGTTCATCAGCCGCTCCAGCTCCAGAGACGTCACCACATCGGGAGAGTGGGAATAGGCAAACTCGTCGAACTGATCGAGCTGGATTGGGTTGTAGCCGGTGGCCACGACAATGGCGCCGTAGTGCTCTTCGATGAGGGTATCCTGCTGATGATAGTCGATGGCGCCGGCGGTGCAGACCTTGGAACAGACGCCGCACTTGCCGGTCTTGAGCATGGTGCAGTAGTCTGCGTCGATCGTTGCGATCTTCGGCACCGCCTGGGCAAAGGGAATGTAGATGGCCCGACGAGTGTCGAGCCCCAGGTTAAAGGCATTGGGCACCTTCTTCTGCGGACACTTTTCGGTGCACAGGCCGCAGCCGGTGCACTTTTCCTCGTCCACATACCTTGCCTTGCGGCGGATGGTGACGGTAAAATTGCCCACGAAGCCCTTGACCGCCTCCACCTGGGAATAGGCGTAGATCTTGATTTTCTCATTCTGGGCTGCATCCACCATCTTGGGCGTGAGGATACAGGCGGCGCAGTCCAGCGTCGGGAAGGTCTTGTCGATCTGGGTCATCTTGCCACCGATGGTGGGTTCTTTTTCGACGATATCCACCTCAAAGCCGGCGTCGGCGATGTCCAGAGCCGTCTGGATGCCGGCTATGCCGCCGCCGATGACCAAGGCGCGCTTAGTCACCGGGCTGGTGCCGGCGGTGAGGGGCGCATTGAGGAGCACCTTGGCAATGGCCGCCCGGCCCAGAATAATGGCCTTCTCAGTGCCTACGGCCTTGTCCTTGTGAATCCAGGAACACTGCTCACGGATGTTGGCAATCTCCACCATATAGGGGTTGATTCCCGCCCGCTCACAGGTCTTGCGGAAGGTATTCTCGTGCATCCGGGGCGAACAGGAACAGATCACCACACCGGTGAGCCGATGCTCATGGATGGCTGCCTGGATCATCTCCTGGCCGGCCTGGGAGCACATGTACTGATAGTTGGTGGAGAACACCACGCCTGCCTCGTGAGAGAGGGCCTGGGACACTGCCTCAACGTCCACGGTGGCGGCGATATTGCTGCCGCACCAGCATACAAATACGCCAATTCTCTGCATGGTTGACCTCCTTACCTTCTATATTTGCGCAGGGCGCTGGTGATGGCCTGCTGGGGCAGGGACTCCTCCAGCAGCGCAGGGATCTCCTGGGGCTTGAGATGATTTTGCTCCTGCTGGCGAATGACCATCAGGCGCACCGCCTCCACCAGAGCGCCGGGCTTGACGTTGCGCGGGCAGCGCTCTACACAGGCAAAGCAGCTCAAGCAAAGATAGATTCCCTTGGAGCCCATCAGCTCCTCCAGGCGGCCGTTTGCCACCATATCCACAAATTGGTGGGGATGGTATTCCATCTCGTCATAGGCAGGACAGGTGGCAGTGCACTTGCCGCACTTCATGCACTTTAGGGGGTTCACGCCGGAGATCCGGCGGACGGTTTCCACAGCGTCGTTCATGCCTCAACCTCCTTGAGACCCAGGGCCTCAGCCAGAAGCTCTGTGAAGTAATAGACCGGCATGCCGTTTCCGTTCTCCCGGAGATTGTACATGCACAGGGGACATGCCGTCACCAGCGCCTCCGCACCCAGAGCGGCGGCATTGTCCTCGATGGCGGCCACCCGCTTTTTTGCAAAGTCCCGCTTTTCCAGCGTGACATAGCCGCCGCAGCACTCGTTGCGCTGGGCGTAGATCACCGGCTCGGCGCCGATAGCCCGGAGAAAATCCTCCAGGATCGTGGGGTTCTCCGGATCGTCAAAGGCCATCTCCGCGCTGGGCCGCAGCAGAAGGCAGCCGTAATAGGCGCCGATCTTACGTCCAGTCAGAGGCTTGACTACCTTCTCTTTGAGCTTGTCAAAGCCCACGGCGTCCCGGAGAACTTCAAGGTAGTGCAGCACCGTCGCCTCACCCTCATAGGGCTTGTCCAGCTGGAGATATGTATTGGCGCGGTCGCGGATGGTTTCATCGCGCTGCATATCACCGTTGACCCGCTTGATCACATGGTGACAGGCAGAGCAAAGGGTCACCAGGGGCTGGCCCAGATCCCGAGCCGTAGCCAGGGCGCGCACGGAGCTCAGCCGCAACGCGATCTCGTCCCGGGCAATGGGGTATACCGCGCCGCAGCACTGCCACTCAGGCAGCTCCTGAAGCTCGATCCCCAGGGCCTCCATGGCTGCATGACCCCAGCGATCCAAGTCCTTGGCGCGGGTTTTGAGGGTACAGCCGGGGAAATAAGAATATGTCATGGCTTCCTCCTAGATCATCTGTTCGGGGTGGAACACCTCGTCGAACTGCGCCTCCGTCAAAAAGCCCAGGGCCACACAGGCCTCCTTCAGGGAGATGTTCTCTTTATATGCCTTTTTCGCGGTTTTGGCCGCATTCTCATAGCCGATGTAAGGGTTCAGCGCTGTCACCAGCATGAGGGAGTTGTGGAGATTGTGGTGCATCTTCTCCCGGTTGGCCCGAATCCCCACGGCGCAGCGGTCGTTGAAGGAGCGAATGGAATCGGCCAGCAGCCGCGCCGACTGAAGGAAATTATATGCGCACACGGGCATAAAGACGTTGAGCTCGAAGTTGCCCTGGCTGGCAGCCATACCCACAGCCACATCGTTGCCCATGACCTGCACAGCCACCATGGTCACAGCTTCGCACTGGGTGGGGTTGACCTTGCCGGGCATGATGGACGAACCGGGCTCATTCTCGGGAATGAAGATCTCTCCCAAGCCGTCCCGAGGGCCGGAGGCCAGCCAGCGGACGTCATTGGCAATCTTCATCATATCCGCCGCCAGCGCCTTGAGCGCGCCGTGGGCAAAGACAATCTCATCTTTGCTGGTAAGGGCATGGAACTTGTTCTCCGCCGTGACAAAGGTCTTGCCGGTGAGCCGGGAGACGGCCTCAGCCACCTTCACATCGAAGCCCTTGGGTGCATTAAGGCCGGTACCCACGGCGGTGCCGCCCAGCGCCAACTCCTTGAGCGGCGGCAGGCTCAGGAAGATGAGCTCCCGGTCGCGCTGGAGACTGGTACGCCAGCCGGAAATCTCCTGGGAGAAGGCGATGGGCACAGCATCCTGCAGGTGGGTGCGGCCGGACTTGACCACGCCCTCATTCTCCTGCTCCAGCCGCAGCAGCGTCTCCACCAGAAGGTCGATGGCTGGGATCACCTGTTCCTCCAAGGCCATCACGGCAGCGATGTGCATGGCCGTGGGGAAGGTGTCGTTGGAGGACTGGGACATATTGATATCGTCATTGGGATGGAGGAGCTTCTCTCCGGCCACCTCGTTGCCGCGGTTGGCAATCACCTCGTTGGCATTCATGTTGGACTGCGTGCCGGAGCCGGTCTGCCACACCACCAGAGGAAAGTGGTCGCTGAGGGCGCCGGAGATCACTTCGTCGCAGGCCGTCTCAATGGCGCGGAGCTTTTTTTCAGTCATCTTCTCGGGCTTGAGGGCATGGTTGGCCTGAGCCGCCGCCTTTTTGAGGATGCCGAAGGCGTGGATGATCTCCCGGGGCATGGTCTCCAGGCCCACGCCGATGGGGAAATTCTCATGGGAACGCTCCGTCTGCGCAGCCCAGTATTTGTCGGCCGGGACGCGAACTTCTCCCATGGAGTCATGTTCAATGCGGTATTCCATCTTGTCTCCTCCCTATTGCAAGCGGCCGTTACTGAATCTGGGCGATGACAGCCTTGAGCTTGTCGGCACTGTTGCGCAGCTTCTTCACCTCTTCGTCGGTGAGCTGGTTGATGATCTTGCCGCGGACGCCTTCGCGATCCACAATGGTCAGCACGCTCAGGCAGACATCGTCAATGCCGTACTCGCCGTGCATCATGGTTGAAACGGTGAGGGCGGTGCCGGCGCCGGAGAAGATGCACTTGCAGATGTGGCACACAGCCATGGCCACGGCGTAGAACGTGGCGCCTTTGTCCTTGATAACCTGGGCACCGGAGGTGCGCACATACTCCTCCACGGCATCATGGGCAGCCTCGTCTGCCGTCCAGTTGATACGGCCGGCGTCAGGCGAGTGCTCGGCGTAGACATCCACATGGTTGTTGGAGATATGGGCCAGCGACCAGGGCACGAAGGAGGAGTCGCCGTGCTCGCCATAGACATGGGCATGGACGTTCTTCGGACTCACATGGAAGAGCTTGGCCAGCTGAGCCTGAAGGCGGCTGGTGTCCAGGATGGTGCCGGAACCGATGATCTGATGCTCCGGCAGACCGGAGATCTTGTGGAACACATAGGTGAGCACATCCACCGGGTTGGACACGATGATATAAAGGGCGTTGGGCGCTTTCTTGACAATGTTGGGCGTAATTTCTTTGATGATGTTCACATTGGACTGAGCCAGCTCCAGCCGGGTCTGGCCGGGCTTTCTCGGCAGGCCGGAGGTGATGATGACCACGTCGGAATCCGCTGCATCAGAATAGTCGCCGGGCCGCACCAGCGTGGGGGTGCCAAAATGGGCGCCCTGGTAGATATCCAGCGCTTCGCCCCGGGCCTTCTGCACATTGATATCAATGAGGACAATTTCCGAAGCGATTCCCTGAATGGTCAAGTCGTTGGCAATGGTAGCGCCGACGCTGCCGGCTCCGATCACAGTAATTTTGCTCATAATCGTTTCCTCCTATTTTTTCCTTATAATTACAATATAGCAAAAATTCTGCCAAAGCAGAAATGCTTTTTACGAAAATGTCATATCAAAATTTATATACCCTGTTCTGAAATGCTCTGGGCTATCCCGGCGAGGAGGCCGGCCTCCATATCAGTTGGCAGATAGCTTTTGCGGTAGATCAGGGCATCGCGGTAGTAATCGGTATTATCGGCACAGTCGCGCTGAATCAGGCCCCATGCCGCAAGATCCTCCGGCAGCGCCGGGGAGATCCAGATATAGGCGCCGGGAATGGTCTGCAAGAGTCGCACCTGCGCCATGCGATCCACCGTGTAGATCCGCCGCCGGGGCGTCTCACTGCGGGGCTCCGTGTGGCGGAAGGTGTCGCCGTGGGCAATCTCAGTGAAGCCCACCAGGTCGCTTTGCAAGATCTGCCGTTTCTGGGCCAGCGGATGATCGGGACGCATCATCAGCTGATAACGGTAGTCCCGAAGCACCTGAAATTCCAAAGCTCGAATGGCCGCCTGATCGCGGAAATAGTCCTCATATTCCGAGCGAAAACGAATGATGCCCAGTTCCGTGTCGCCCTTGTCGAGGAGCTCCAGCGTCTGGCGGGCATGACACTCGCGGATTTCCGCATCCACCGTGCCGTTCTGGCACCATTGGGCCAAGTAACGTGCCGCGGCATCCAGATATCGGCCTGAGCGGGGAAAGCAGATTCGCAGGCGGCTCTTCACAGGCCCGCTGCGCCCCAGGGCTTCGATGCTCTCCAGTTCCATGAGGATCCGTCGGGCGTATTGCAAAAAAAGTGCGCCGCGCTCCGTGGGCGTGACGCCCCGACTGGTGCGCTCAAAGATGGCAAAGCCCAGACCATGCTCCATTTCATGGAGGACGCGGCTGAGATTCGGCTGGCTGAGGAAGAGATTCTTGGCCGCCTGCGAGATAGAACGGGTGCGCTCGATCTCCACAATATAGGTAAAATGCTGTGTGTTCATGGCTGCCTCCCCCGTCGGCGGGAATCGCTCTCAAGGTTTCGATATAATCTTATCGGTATCTAATTATAGATTGTATACAATCCATTGTCAAGGCATTTCACCCCATTGCCGTCGGGCGTTTCCCACAAGGATTTCCCTCAGCCTGTCGGAATTTCTGTATACTTCCACGTTTTCGCCGAGAAACAAAGCAGGCGCCGCCGCAAACGGCCTGAGCCGTCTGTGGCAGCGCCTGAATAGCATCACTCTGTCTCAATCACCCGGATACCATCGCCGGGGCGCACCGTACCACCGCGCAAAATCCGCACAAAGATGCCCTCCCGGGGCATAACGCAGTCCCCGGCAGCCTTGCGAATGGCGCAGTCATTGTGGCAGGTCTTTCCGATCTGGGTCACCTCGGCCAAGGCAGGGCCAATTTCCAGCCGCGTTCCCACCGGCAGGGTATAAAGGCAGAGGCCGCGAATCAGTAAATTTTCCGCAAAGGCCCCGGGCAGCAGAGGAAAGTCCACGTGCTTTTGCACTTTTTCCACGCTCTCCTCGCCCAAAAGACTCACCTGGCGATGCCAGGGCCCAGCGTGGGCATCGCCGCGAATGCCATGGTTCTCCACCAGCTCTCCCGCGGCGATGGGGTGCTTCTGTTGGCCTTTTTCCTCACTGATGCAGACTGCCACAACCTCAGCCATGGTGTTCCCCTCCCGATTGTCCACAGTTTTTGCTGATCCCGCGGAGGATCTCCAGCCCGTGCCCCAGCGCGGGCAGTACCGCTCCCAGGCACTCCCGGGCCGCCTTCTCACTGCCGGGGCAGTTGACGATCAGCGTTTGGCCCCGAATCCCAGCGGCCTCTCGGGAGAGCATCCCGCGAGGTGTGATACGCATGCTTTCGGCTCGCATAGCCTCGGGAATCCCGGGCGTGCGCCGCTCCAGCACCGCCTCGGTGGCCTCCGGCGTCACGTCCCGGGGCGAGAAGCCGGTGCCGCCGGTGGTCACCACCAGCCACAGCCCCAGCTCATCAGCACAGTGCCGCAGTGCCGCAGTGATGGCCTCAAAGTCATCCGGCAATATTTCCCGATGCACTACCTGATATCCAGCCTGCTCCAGCATGGCACACAGCGCCGGGCCGGAGGTGTCCTCCCGTTTTCCCTGATATCCCAGGTCGCTCATAGTGAGCACCGCTGCCGTTCGATCCATTCCATGGCCTCCTATCCGCCGATTTCGTTCATCGTTCTCTCCGTCTTGGTGGGGCTGTCCCAGGCCAGTCGGTCGTGACAGCCCGGTTTCTCCAAAATCGCTCGGCGCAGGGCCTCGGTGAGCGCCGCACCATGGAGCTCCGCCACAGATTGCTCCTGCGCGCTGTGAAGGCAGGGCTTGAGATAGCCGTCGGCCGTCAGACGCAGACGGTTGCAGCTTGCGCAGAAGTGGCGGCTCAAGGGGGAGATCAGCCCCACTGCGCCCGGCGCTCCCGGCAAGCGATAACGTCGAGCCGTACCGCCGCTGTCGTCCTCGGCGGGCACCAGCGCTGGAACAGCCTGCAATACCCGATCACAAGGGACGTAGGCTCCGGGGCCAAAGTCCCCCGTGCCCATAGGCATAAGCTCGATAAAGCGCATCTCCACCGGCAGGCGCTCCGTCAGCGCCACCAGGTCGCCGATTTCATCATCGTTAAAACCGCCGATCAGTACTGCGTTGAGCTTCACCGGCGAAAAGCCCAGGCGTAAGGCTGCATCCAACCCAGCCAGGGCATCCTCCAGCCGGCCAATACGGGTGATGGCACGGTAGCGTTCCGCCCGTAAGGTATCCAGACTCAGATTGACCCGATTCAGCCCAGCCCGGCGCAGTGCAGGCCCCAGCTGGGGCAGCAGCACGCCGTTGGTCGTCATGGCCAGTTCCTCCAAGCCCTCCAATGCCGCCAACTGCTCCACCAAGGTCACGATTCCACGCCTTACCAGCGGCTCGCCGCCGGTGAGCCGGATCTTACGGATTCCCAACGCCACCGCCGCGCGTGCAATCTCCACCACCTGTTCCAAGGGCAGAATTTGATGATGGCACTTTTTCTCCACACCCTCCGCCGGCATGCAGTATTGACATCGGAGATTGCAAAGATCCGTGACGGAGATCCGAAGATAGGAAATCTCCCGTCCAAAGGAATCGCGCACGCCATCACCTCATTTTCCCGCGTATATTGGTTTCATTATACCACAAAACCGACAAATTGCAACTGCGCACCAGCATGGGAAAACCCTCGCCACAGGGCGGAATGTGTGCTATAATGGGCAAAAAAAGAACCGCCCGGTTCGTCACGCCGGGCGGCAATGTTTGGAAGGTGTACACGCGCCGTTTGGCAATCCGCGAAGATTTCCGCGGCATCGGCGCATGACCGGTTGAGAAAAGAAAGAAGAGAGAAAGGGAGATTAGGAGAAAGAAAGAAAGAAAAAAGAGGGGGAAAAATGAGAAAATATTTCGGTGTTGGTGGGATTTCTAACGCTTGTTTGTATCACCTCCTGATGGCATTATCATACTCCATCCGCCCCTTCTTTTCTTGAACAGCCCGTAACTGATTTGCGAACAATCCTTGAAGTTTTTGTATCCTTGTTAAAATTCTTCCTCTGTTTCTGTAAATTCTGCACAAAACCGTCCTGAGAGACGGCCCTGGAAAGGCGGCAAAGCCATGTGTGAACTGTTTCGATCCTGCGTCCATACCCACAGTGTCTTTTGCGATGGCGCCGATACCCCGGCTGCCATGGCCCAAGCGGCCCTGGCAATGGACTTTGTAAGCCTGGGTTTTTCCGGCCACGGCCCGGCCCTCTATGATTCCGCCGCCATGGCTCAGGAGGCAGAGGCAGACTACCGCGCTGAAGTCCTCCGCCTGCGGGCAGCCTACGACGGGCGGCTGGAAATTCTCTTGGGGCTGGAGCACGATTCCCTTTCGCCCTACAGCCCGTTTGCCTACGATTATCTCATTGAATCGGTGCACTATTTTCCCCATGATGGAGATTTCCTGTGTGTGGACTTCAGTGCCGACGAGACGCAGCGTCATCTGGAACGGTTTGGCGATCCCTACGCCTATTGCCGCAGCTACTTCGCCCAATGCGCCCTTGCCTATGACAAGAGCCCGGCGCAAATCGCCGGGCATCTGGATCTGGTGGCCAAATTCAACGAGCTGCGCCCACAATTTGATGAGGATGATCCCCGCTACCTGGGCCCGGCCCTGGAGGCGGCGGCCTGTGCCATCGCACGGGGCATGGTGATTGAGGTAAATACCGGCGCCATGGCCCGCGGCTACCGCAAACGGCCCTATCCCGCCGCGCCGCTGCTGCGCACGGTGCATGAGTTGGGCGGCAGCGTGATCCTCACCAGCGACTGCCACAGCGCTCCTCAACTCACCTGGGCCTATGGTGAGGCCGCCGCACTGCTGCGGCACTGCGGCTTTCAAGAGGCCCTGGTGCTGCGCCGTGATGGCTTTCACACCGTGCCCCTGCCTCGGTGAACGCCCCCATCATTCGCCCGCTCGGGCCATCAAAAGGAGGTTTTACCATGTATGAAAACTTTCCCCTGCGTCGGATTCTGGTCTACGGCGACTCCAACACCTACGGCTTCGACGGCGATACCTTTAGCCGCTTCGGCGATGACGTGCGCTATCCGCGGGTACTGGAGGCCTGCTTGGAAGGCCGCGCTACAGTCATTGAGGAGGGGCTGCCGGGCCGCACTGCAGTCTTTGACGATCCCTTGGAGGAAGGCCGCTGCGGCCTTACATACCTGACTCCCTGCATGCTCAGCCATGCGCCGCTGGATCAGCTGGTGGTCATGCTGGGCTCCAACGATACCAAGTCCTACTTCTCCGCCTCGTCCTTTGTCATCGCCTCGGGCATCATGCGTCTGTGCAAGACTGCCATGGCCGTCCCTGCCTGGCGGGACAACCCCCATATACTGGTCATTGCGCCGCCGCCAATGCGGCAGGACTACACCCGCCTGGCCTTCAGCGAAGTCATGGGCGCGGGCTGCTGGGAAAAAGCCCAGGGTCTGGCCACGCCCCTGCGGATCATGGCGCGGCAGGCAGGTATTTCCTTCCTGGACGCCGCTTCCATTGCGGGTATGACGCTCTCGGCTCAGGACGGGCTTCATCTCACCGCTTCGGCCCACCAGGCCCTGGGTCAGGCCCTGGCCGAAATACTGTCTCAAAAATGGTCGGAGGAATGAACGGATTTGCTTTTCTCAATCGTAATACTAGTGAGACCCGGCATCGCCGGAACCAATAGGAGGCATATCCCATGAAACATACGCGCATTCTTCTCTTGACCCTGGCAGCCGTCCTGCTCCTCGGCACAGGCTCCGCTCTGGCACTTGGCTATCGCCACAGCGCCACCCCCGCCTGTTCCTACATCGACAACAACGGCGATGGACTGTGCGACCGCTGCGGTGCCGCCTGCCATGATGTAGACTGCGACGGCGATGGGCAGTGTGACCGCTGCTCTCAAAGTACCCCTGCCTGCACCGGCACAGGCCGCCAGCACCGCAGCGGTCATGGACAGCATTGCCGGTGAGCGCGATCTATGCGCAGCGAAGAAGAAGTGATCCGCGCCATGGACTGCCACGCCGACACCGTGAAGCGCCTGTGCATGCTCCATCTCAAAAACGCGGCCGACACGGAGGACATTTTTCAGACCGTCTTTTTGAAATATGCCCTGAGCAGCGTCGTCTTTGAAAGCCAAGCCCACGAACGGGCTTGGCTTATTCGCGTAACCCTCAACGCCTGCCGGGATCTCATCAAGAGCTTTTTCCGCAGTCACAGCGCACCGCTGGACGAAGCCCGGCAGCTGGCCGCCGAAGTGCCATCAGAACCGCGAGGAGCGCCACAGCGGCCACCAGCATGGCCATGCCCACAATACGCCATAAAAAAGAAGGTGTTGCACGTGCAACACCTTCTTTTTTATGATCTCAAGACCAGGAGGAATCTTCAAATTCGTGCTTCTTCTCCCGCTGCATCAGGTGCACCACAGCGGTACGGGGATTCGCCCCCTCGTAGAGCACCTGGTACGCCTCGCGGCAGATGGGCATATCCACGCCGGTGCAGCGGCTGAGCTGATAGGCCGAGCGAGCGGCGTAATAGCCTTCCACCACAGCGCCCACCTGCTCCATGGCCTTGTCCACCGTCACCCCTTGTCCGATCAGGATGCCGGCTCGGCGGTTTCTCGAGTGCATGGATGTGCAGGTGACGATCATGTCCCCCACGCCCGCCAAACCAGAGAACGTCTCCATCCGTCCGCCCAGCGCCAGGCCCAACCGGGCCAGCTCCGTAAGCCCCCGCGTCACCAGCAGCGCCTTGGAGTTATCTCCCAGCCCCAGGCCGTCGCTGATGCCGGCGCAAAGGGCAATGACATTTTTCATGGCCGCGCTGAGCTCTACGCCCACCACATCCACGCTGGCATAGACGCGGAAGGTATCGTTCATAAATGCATCCTGCACCGTTTCGGCCAGGGCCACCTGCTCACAGGCCGCCACACAGCCCGTGGGCATGTTCCGCGAAACCTCCTCGGCATGGGACGGCCCTGAGAGCGCCACCGCTACACGCCCGGTCTCACGGGTGAGAATCTCGGTCATTCTGAGGCCGGTCTCCGGTTCGATGCCCTTGGTCACAGAGACCAGAATGGCCCGGGACGGCAGCCGGTCGCGCACCAGCCGTGCCGTCTCGGCGATGGCATAGGAGGGCGTGGCAAAGACCACCATATCGCTCTGCGCCACCGAATCCAGGTCGGCGGTGATCTCCAGCGCGGCATGGAGCATCACGCCCTGGAGGCGGGGATTGACGCGGCTGCAAGCCATGGCCGCCGCCTTTTCCGGCGAGCGTGTCCACAGTGTCACCGCGTGGCCGTTTTCACACAACAGGTTCGCCAGGGCCGTGCCCCAGGCGCCGCTTCCCAGCATGGTAATCTTCATGGCTTACTCCTTTTTCTTGTGGAAGCTCAGCTTGGATTCGCTGTGATGGAAGAGCCGCACAATATTGGCCCGATGGCGGAAGGTGACAAACAGCGCCGCCGCTACGGCCAGGGCGCACACCGTCCAGTTTCCCCAGTAGAAGCAGCAGAAACACACACCGAAAGCCAGCGCCGAAAGCACCGAGCCCAGGGAGACATAGCGCGTCAGCGCCACCGTGACGACGAAGATGGCAAAGATGATGCAAAACACCCGCCAGTCAATCGCCGCAGCCATGGCAGCGCCGCTGAGGATGCCCTTGCCGCCCTTGAACTGAGAGGCAGCCGGATAGCTGTGGCCCAGGATCGCCGCCACACCGGCTACCATTTTGGCCTCCAGCCCCGAGCCATAGCCGCCCAGAAGCCACTGGGCAATGAGGCAGGCCAGGACGGTCTTACCCACATCGATGACGATGACCAGCAGCGACAAAAAGCCGCCGTAGGTACGGAAGAAGTTGGTAAGGCCTGCATTGCCGCTGCCGTGGGTTCGGACGTCATCGTGGATGAACACTTTAGAGACGAGCAGCGCGCCGTTTAGGTTGCCCAAGGCATAGCCCAGGACGATGACCACAATCCAGAGAAAGATTTCCATGGTACACACTCCCAGCGAAAGATCAAAAATGGTGAACAGCCGTCTCAGCCCAGGTCGTTCTTATCGCCCTTTTGGCGGATGGTGAGCTTGATGGGCGTCCCCATGAGGCCGAACACCGCCCGCAGCTGATTTTCCAAGTAGCGCTGATAAGAGAAGTGGAAGAGCCGGGCATCATTGCAGAAGGCCACAAAGTGGGGCGGCTTCACGCCCACCTGGGTCATATAGTAGATCTTCAAGCGCCGGCCCTTATCGCTGGGGGGCTGGACGCGGGCCGTGGCATCCTCCAAGACATTGTTGAGCATGCCCGTGGAGATGCGCATGGCCGATTGGGCCACCACCTCGTTGATGAGCTGGAAGAGCTTCGAAACTCGCTGGCCCGTGAGGGCGGAGAGGAAGAGCACCGGCGCATAGGTCATATAGCTCAGGTCGCGCCGCACCTCGTCCGTCATCTTGTCCATGGTGTTGGTTTCTTTTTCCACCAGATCCCATTTGTTGACCACGAGAATGGAGGCCTTGCCCGCCTCGTGGGCCAGGCCGGCGATCTTGGTGTCCTGCTCGGTGACGCCCTCAGTGGCATCAATCAGGATGAGGCACACATCGGCCCGTTCGATGGCTGCGATGGAACGGAGGTTGGAATACTTCTCAATGGCGTCATCCACCTTGGATTTTCTTCGCATGCCGGCGGTATCGATAAAGCAGTATTTGCCGAACTCATTTTCAAAGTCGGAATCGATGGCATCGCGGGTGGTGCCGGCCACGTCAGAGACGATGACCCGCTCCTGGCCGAGAATCTGGTTGAGGAGGCTGGACTTGCCCACATTGGGCTTGCCGATAATGGCCACCTTGATGCGCTCGTCCTCGGCCTCATCGCTGTCCTCGGGGGGAAACTCCGCCACACAGGCATCCAGCAGATCGCCGGTGCCGTGGCCGTGGATGGCCGAAACCTCGATGGGATCTCCCAGCCCCAGGCCGTAGAAGGCATAAAACTCAGGATCCGGCGCGCCGACGCGGTCGCACTTGTTCACGGCCACCACCACCGGCTTCTTTGAGCGCTTGAGCATGGTGGCCACCTCACTGTCGGCGGCAGTGAGCCCCACGGTCACATCGGTGACCATGACGATGACGTCCGCCGTCTCGATGGCGATTTCCGCCTGCCGGCGCATGAATTTCAGCATATCGCTGTCGGTACCGGGTTCGATGCCTCCCGTATCCACAAGGTGGAAGCTCCGACCGTTCCAGTCGCAGGTGCCGTAGATCCGGTCGCGGGTGACGCCGGGGGTGTCCTCGACGATGGCCATACGGCGGCCAGTGAGTTTATTAAAGAGCATGGATTTGCCCACATTGGGGCGGCCAACGATGGCGACGATGGGCTTTGCCATGGCGCGCCTCCTTTCAAAATGTGCTTTGCTGGGCGGACTGCCGCGTTCGGCGGTTCCGCCGCGTTCCCCCTTCGGAAACCGCTGCACGGCGGCACGTCCATGTCGCCGACAGCATTCCGCAGGATATTGCATAAATCAGGAAAATTCCCCTGGGCAAAAGAAAAGAAGAGGGTAAAAAGGCCCTCTTCTCACTCTTTTGCGCAAATTACTTCGCCTCGACCGCAACGACTTCACGGCCATTGTAGGTGCCGCAAGCCTTGCAGGCTCTGTGGGGCAGGCGGGGTTCGCCGCACTTGGGGCAAGCAACGACACCGGGGATCGCCAGCTTCCAGTGAGAATTGCGTCTCTTGTCTCTTCTCGCCTTGGATACTTTACACTTGGGTAC
>CALXCW010000020.1 GCA_944386905.1 uncultured Oscillospiraceae bacterium | reverse complement strand
AGGCGCGTTGCAAATGCAACGCGCCTTTCGCGTTATGTTTTCCTTCAGCAAAGGCCCTTTTCCCGGGCCATGCTCATCAGAACGGCCCGGATCCGGTCGAAACGCGCCTGGGCGTCCTCGTCCCGGGCAAAGCAGGCCGTGACAATGCGGATGTGACCCCGGCCCATCTCGCCGTAGGGACTGCCCTGGTTCACCAGGATCTTCGCTTCATCGCGGATGCGGTCGGCCACCTCCTGGTCGGTGCCCAGGGCCGAGATATTCAGCCAGGAGAGAATGCCGCTCTCTGAGCACTTCATGGTGACGCCGGGGATATCGCGGAAGGTCTCATAGGCCTGGCGCCGCCGCCGCTCCAGCCGCTCGTAGACCTCCTGGAGATAGGCCTTGTCCCGGAGGGCCGCCACCGCGCCGATGGACGAAAGGGTGCACGAAGCGCCCAGCACGTTCACCGCGCCGCCGTAGTAGACATCCATCAGATGGTCGTCGGCGTAGAGATAGCCGATCCGGAAGCCCGACAAGCCCAATCCCTTGGAGATGGAGCAGACCGTCACCGTGCGCTCCCACATCCCCGGCAGGGTGGCCGGATGGACAAACTCAATGCCGTCATAGATGTGATCCTGGAAGGCCTGGTCGCTGACGAGAATCAAGTCATGCTCGACGATAAAGCGGCACAGCGCCTCCATGCTCTCCCGGCGGAACACCGTGGTGGTGGGGTTGTTGGGGTGACTGATGAGCACCATCTTGGTACGGTCGGTGAGGCGGGCTTCAAATTCGCCAATATCGATCTGATAGTTGTTCTCCTCCCGCAGAGGCACCGGCACCGTCACCGCGCCCAGGAGCTTGGGGTTTAAAAAGTTGGAAGGATAGCTGGGGTCGGGCACCATGACCTCGTCGCCCTCGCTGAGGAAGGGCATCATGGCGTAGAGCAGGCCGCTGTCCGAGCCGGGGGTGACGATCACGTTCCGGCTGGGATTGATGGGAAGGCCCGTGGAGGCGTGGATCGTCTCGGCCAGGGCCTGCCGCAGCTCCAGCATGCCGATGGGCATGGTGTAGTGCGACGGGAAGCCATCGGCAAGCGCCGCGGCCATGGCGGCCTTGACGCTCTCGGGAATGGACGGATCGGGGAAGAAGGGATCGGCCCAGGCCATGATATCGCCGCCGGCCTTCTGGAAGTCGCCCGCACCCTCGCCCACGTCGGCCTTGGCCACCTGCACAAAGAGGCCGCCCTGGAGATTTTTGAACCGGGCATTCATTTTGTCCTTGATCTGCACGAAAAGTCCCTCCGATCAGGCCATCTGCCCCAGTTTTCGGAGCAGTGCCGTTAAGAATGTAAAGCTGCGCGAGAAGCTGGGCAGATCCAGCCACTCGTCGGCGGTGTGCATCAGCTGGTAGGTGGGGCCCATGGCCACGATGTCCAGCCAGGGCATGGCGGCCTTGAACACGCCGCACTCAAATCCGGCGTGGACGCCGCCTACCTTGGGCGCATGGCCGTACTGCTGGGTAAAGACCTCGATGGCCGCCTCCCGCAGAGGGCTTTCGGGCTCATAGTCCCAGCCGGGGTAGTTGGCCGAGACCTCCACCTCATAGCCGTAGCAAGCCGCCAGAAGGGCCGCCTGCTGCTGGAGCATCTCCTTTTTGAGGTCGGACGCAGAGCGCATGGAAAGGCCGATCTCCACGCCTTCCTCTCCGGCGCGGCACAGCCCCAAGGTGGAAGAGGTCTCCACCAGTTCCGGGAACACCGTGGACATGCCCAAAATTCCCTGGGGCAACAGCCGCAAGGCCTCCAACACGGCCCGCTCCGTGGGCCGGTCAAAGACCGGGCCCTCCTGGGCGGACTCCCAGGTGAGGGTCACATCGGGGTCGGCCACGGCCCAGGTCTTGGAAATGCGTGCCGCCAGGGGCGCGAGCACCGCGGCGATGTCGCCGTCAAAGGCCACCACCGCCTGGGCAGACTGGGGCAAAAAGCCCTCCCGGTCGCCGCCGGTCAGGGCGGCCAGGCGGCCGCCCGCCGCTGTAAGCTCCTGGCAGGCCAGGGCCAGGAGCGCCAGACCGTTGGCCTGCTGGCGCTCCATGCCCGCCGCGCCGCTGCCGCCGCGCAGGCCCGAGACCGTTACGCGCCAGCGGGGCGCCGTATTCTCCACCATAGCCGCAGGGCGGCGGAGGTTTACCCGGCTACCGCCGGCGCAGGTGACCAGGAGCGACCCCTCGGGGCCCGCGTCCAGGTTGATCATCCGCCTGGCCTCCAGGCCCTCCATGTCCAGGGCCTGGACGCCGACCAGGCCCGTCTCCTCCTGCACCGTAAACACGCACTCCAGCCGGGGCGCTTCGATGCTCTCATCGTCCAGAACGGCCAGCATATAGCTCACCGCCACGCCGTCGTCGGCGCCCAGGGTAGTGCCGGCGGCGGTGAGAATGTCGCCGTTTACCACCAGTTCGATGCCCTGTGTGTCAAAATCGTGCTCTACGCCGTCCTTTTTGGCGGCCACCATGTCCAGATGGCCTTGGAGCATCACCGTGGGGGCCTGCTCCATCCCTGCCGAAGCAGGACGCACCACCACCAGATTGTGCATGGCATCCCGGCGGACGGCATAGCCCTTTTCACGGGCCAAAGCCTCCACGTAGTCCGCCGCCGCGGCCTCGTTGCCCGAGATCCGGGGAATGGCCGAGATGGCGCGAAAAAAATCCATGGGAGTTCGACGCATGGCGGCCACCTCAGCGCAGGAGCATCAGCTCGGTCTGCCGCTCGGCCATATAGTATGCCCGCTTTCCGTCAAAGTAAATATTGGTCTCCAGGCAGGTCATCAGCGTCTCGCCGTCCCACTCGGGGATGGCAATGGTGTTGTTGAGCTCCAGGGCGTAGTTGGTGTGGGGGTGGAAATAGAGCTCGCCGTGGGCGCTGGGGCCCTGGTTGCTGAACAGACCCACAGAGGGGCCGGGGGCATGGGCAAAGACGCCCACGGGATGGCAATAGACACAGGGGTTGAGACCCGCGTCGATGGCCTTCTGTCTCGCTTCGGCCAGGGCCTCGTTGCCGGTCTTGCCCAGGGCGAAGGTGTTCAAAACGATGTCCTGCAGGCGGTTGCCCTCGGCCATGGCATGGCGCAGGCCCGCGGGAGCCTCCGTCTCGTCGGGGCGGAGAATATAGGCCAGCTGCTGGGTGTCGGTGCACAACCCCAGATACTCCACACCGATGTCGCAGTGGAGAATGTCGCCAGGCTGGATCACATAGCCCTCGTTGTGCATACCCGGGTCGCCGTGGCGGAACACGGCGCAGGAGGCCGTGAAGCTCTCCCGGATGCCGAGATCATTGATCCGCTGGGAGAAGGCCATGGCCAGCTCGTCCACGGTGGTGATGCCGGGCGTCACATAGGCCGGGGAGAAAATTTCCTCGATGAGGCCGTGGGCCAGCTGAACGATGCCGTCGTAGGCGGCGATCTCTTCGTCGATGCGCGTCTCCATCCAGCCGATGGAGAGGGGCCGGGCGGGCTTGAGCCGGTCGGCGTAGGGGCCCAGGGCGTCCTTCAAAGCCAGATAGTTGCCGGCGGTGAGGCCGTCGCAGTAGGTAAACTCCCGGTCGATGTTGATGCCGATGGTCTTGGGGTCGTACTGCTCCACCAATTGCCGGAGATATTCCAGCTGCGTGGTGGTGGGCGCCTTCATCTGTTTGCCCTTCCAGTCGGTATCGGTAATGCCGTACCAGCTATTGCGGTAGATATCCTCCACACCGGCGGGCTTGGAGACGCTCTCGAGGAGTACCGTGCCGTCGGCCTGGCGGATAAAGGCCAGAATCATCCGGCCCCGGGCATTCATCATGCTGGCGGGCAGGAGGGTCTTGGTGACGGGATCCTCGTTCTGCTCGTCGGTCATCACAATCCACATGTCAAAGCCCGTCTCGGCCATGACCTGGGGCAAGAGGGTATGAAGGCGCTTGATGAGCCACTTCTTCTGAATTTCATACTGCTGGGCAAGGGGCAGAATCTTCCGCTCCAGCTGACCTGCCATGGTTTTCATTCCATGTCCTCCTTATGCTGGGCCGCCATGGTGCAGGCGGCAAAGTGGCCGGGGGCCACTTCCTCCAAATGGGTAACCTTGGTCTTGCAGCTCTCGGTGGCCCAGGGGCAGCGGCTGGCAAAGCGGCAGCCCACCTCCGAGAGGTTCACCGGGCTCTGGATCTCGGTGTCGATGACCATTTTCTTGCGGCTGCGCTCCACCTTGGGGTCGGGGATCTGCACGGCGGAGAGCAGCGTCTTGGTGTATGGATGCTGGGGGTTGTGGTAGAGCTGATCGGAAGGCGCAATCTCCACAATCTCGCCCAGGTACATCACAGCCACCCGGTCGCTGACGTACTTGACCATGGCCAGGTCGTGGGAGATAAAGAGATAGGTGAGGCCCAGCTGCTTTTTGAGGTCGTTGAAGAGCTTGATGACCTGGGCCTGGACGGAGACGTCCAGGGCGCTGGTGGGCTCGTCGCAGACGATAAACTTGGGATTCACCGCCAGAGCCCGGGCCACGCCGATGCGCTGGCGCTGGCCGCCGGAGAACTCGTGGGGGAAGCGGCGGGCGTGCTCGCGGTGAAGGCCCACCATCTCCAACAGCTCGTCCACACGGTCATCCATCTCCTTGGGCGTGCCCAGCTTGTTGGCGCGCATGCCCTCCTTGATGATCTCCCGGACGGTCATTCTCGGGTCAAGGGAGGAATAGGGATCCTGGAAGATCATCTGCACTTCCTGCATATACTTGTTGAGCTCGGCCTTGGACATCTTTTGCAGGCTCTCGCCCTTGTAGAAGATCTCGCCGGAGGTGGCCTCATAGATATGCTTGATGGCCCGGCCCAGGGTGGTCTTGCCGCAGCCGCTCTCGCCCACCAGTCCCACGGTCTCGCCGGGCTGGATGGAGAGGTTCACATGGGTCACGGCGTGGACGGTGTTTTTGCGGTTGAGCTTAAAATGCACCGAGAGGTCTTTTACCTCGAGAATGGGCTGTGTGCTCATGGCTGCACCTCCTCATAGCCAAATTTCTTGCGCACCTCGGCGGCCCGGGGATCCTGGAGCCAGCAGCGCACGGCATGGGTGTCGCTGAGGGTGGTGAGGGCAGGCGCCTGCTGGCGGCAGATCTCCATGGCGCACTCGCACCGGGGGTGGAACGGACAGCCCTTGGGCATACGGGTGACGTTGGGCGGCGTGCCCTCAATGGCCTTGAGATCCTCATTGGAATCGGTGTCCAGCCGGGGGATGGACTTGAGCAGGCCCCGGGTGTAGGGGTGCTGGGACTGATAGAAGATCTCGTCGGAAGTACCCGTCTCGACGAACTCGCCGGCGTACATGACGCCGATGCGGTCGGCGTAGCTGGCCACAATGCCCAGGTCGTGGGTGATGAGGATGATGGCGGAGTTGAGCTCGCGCACCAGCTGGATGATCATGTTCAAGACCTCGGCCTTGATGGTCACGTCCAGGGCGGTGGTGGGCTCGTCGGCGATGAGCAGCTTGGGACGGCAGGCCAGGGCGATGGCCACCATGATCCGCTGGCGCATGCCGCCGGAGAACTGGAAGATGTACTGGCGAAGCCGCTTCTCCGGATCGGAAATCTTAATCATCTTGAGCAGGTCGATGGCCGTCTCCTTGGCCCGCTCCTTGGTCATATTGCCGGTGGTCTTGATCCAGCCGATGACGGCGCTGCGGGGATCGGCGCCGGAGAGCAGAGGCTTGAGCTGGCTCGCCCAGAGGGCCATCTGCTTCTCGTTGGGCCGGAAATATTCGGTGAGCCAGGCGGCGAGGGCCGCGTCGGGATCCTGGGTCTTGACCGCGGCCAGAAGCTCGTCGGTGAACTGCTCCATCTCGGCCTTGGTAAAGACGAAGTGCTTCATCAAAACCTCGGTGATCTGCTCGCCGATGCGCATGGTGGGGTTCAGGGCCGTCATGGCATCCTGGAAGATGATGCTGATGTCGCGGCCGCGTACCTCTTCCAGCTGCTTCTCGGTCATATGTGCCAGATCCTTGCCTTCAAAGAGGATCTGCCCCTGGGAGATGATGCCGGGGGTGAGGCGGACGGTGGTCTGGGTGAGGACGCTCTTGCCGCTGCCGCTCTCGCCGACAATGGCCATGACCTCGCCCTTGTTCACATAGTAGTTGGCGTCACGGATCACGTGGTTTTCCGCGCCGTAGCTGAGAAAGTCCACATGGAGATCCTTGACCTCGAGAATCTTGGTGTTTTCGCTCATGTCGCTCACCTCCGAAGTTTGGGATCCAGGGAATCGCGCATGGAGTCGCCCAGCAGCTGGATGCAGAGCATGGTGGCGGCCAGCAGGATGCTGGGCCAGATGAGCTGCAGGGGGTAGAGGTCGCGCACGTCCATGCCGGTACGGATCAGCGAGCCCCAGCTCACGTCGCTGGTGCCCATGCCCAGGAAGCTCAGGAAGGCCTCGGAGAACATGGCCGAGGGGATGGCCAGGGTCACCGACACGAGAATCACACTGAGAATGTTGGGCAGCAGGTGCTTTAAGATAATGGTCACACCCTTGACATTGAGGGACTGGGCGGCCATGACATAGTCCTCATTCTTCAGCTGCAAAACCTGACCGCGGGTGAGGCGGGCGGTGTTTTGCCAGCCGGTGATGACCAGGGCGATGATGATGGTGCTGATGCCCCGGCCGGCCACCATCTGAATGGCCAGAACCACGATCATATAGGGGATGGAGATGAAGATATCCACGATGCGCATGACCACCATATCCACCTTGCCGCCGCAGTAGCCAGAGATGGAGCCGATGAGCACGCCGATGATGGCCTGACAGAAGGCCGCCACCAGGCCCACCAAAAAGCTCATCCGACCGCCGCTCCAGGCCTTGATGAACACATCGTGGCCGTAGCGGTCGGCGCCCAGCCAGTGCTCGGCGCTGGGCTTGGCGTTGATGGCCAGGGGGTTGACGCCGGAGATGGCGTCTGCGTAAATCGCGGGAATAATCATACAGCCCAGGAAGATCGCCAGCAGCAAAATGCAGCAGACGATGGTGGTCTTGCTGGAGAAAAAGCGGCGAAATACATCCTTCCAGAAGGAGACGTACTCGTATTCGGTCTGATCCTTGTTGTCCAGCGGGCCCACGTGGGCAAAGAGAGTTTTATCGTCCATGTTGCGCCTCCTTTTCTACTTGGCCAGGCGGATCCGAGGATCCACGAAGCCGTAGATGATGTCCACCAGCAGGTTGGCCACCACCAGGAAGGTGCCGAAGAGCACCGTCAGGCCCATAACCAGGCCGTAGTCGCGGTTGGTGATGCTCTCGACAAAGTAGCCGCCCAGGCCCTTGATGTTGAACACGGCCTCCACCACGAAGGTGCCTGTAAGCAGAGAGGCGGACAGGGGGCCCAGCACCGTGACCACGGGCAGAAGGGCGTTGCGGATCTGATGCTTAAAGACAATGGTTCTGCGCTTGAGGCCCTTGCTGCGGGCGGTCTTGATGTAGTCGGCATTTTCCAGCTCCACGATGCTGGTGCGCATCAATCGCGCCAGGGTGGCGATGGTGCCGAGGGAGAGGCAGATGGTGGGGAGGATCATCTCTCTGGGGGTGCTGAAGCCGGTAGTGGGCAGCCAGCCGAGGATGTTGCCAAAGACGCTCACCAGGGTCACCGCCACCAGGAAGCTGGGCACCGACACGCCCACCAGGGCGATGAGAATGACCACCTTGTCCCAGATCTTGCCGCGGTTGAGGCCGGCCACCGTGCCCATGCCCACACCGAAAAGCACCGAGAACACCAGAGAACACAGGCCCAGGCGCATGCTGGTGGGCAGGCCGTTGCCGGTGGCGGGGTCATAGATCATGGTCATAACGCTCCGGCCGGGATAGGCGATGGAATCGCCCAGATCCAGGTGGAGCAGATTGCGGATGTAGATAAAGTATTGCTCTATGACCGGCTTGTCCAGGCCGTAGAGTGCCCGCATTCTCTGGCGGGCCTCCTCACTCATCTTCGGGTCGCTGAACAGCCCGTCGGGGATCATCTTCATCAGGAAGAAGGTCACGGTGATCAGGACGAAGATCGTAAAAATCGAGATGAGAATCCGGCGTAAGATGTATTTTGCCATATCCTGCGTATAGCCGCGGAATGCGTGGGCCGGAACCGGCGGATTCCTGCCCGGCAGAGCGGACAAAGCCGTCCGCGCTGCGGGGCAGGCGCCCCCTCGGTTTTCTTCAAGCAACCGCTCGGTTACTCTCGCCCGCTCTTTCCGGGATGGCCTACTCCTTTCTTCTGTTTTGGTTGCTGCGGTGCTGCCGCAGCACAGCTTTGCATCGGGAAAGCGGGCCAGGAACAAGATATCCCCGGCCCGAACAGCAATTCAAGCAGAGGGACAAAAGGGCGCGCCTTTTGTCCCTCTGCATGGTAGTGCACTCAGGTCAGGACTCAGCCGAGGCTGGCGTAGGTGTAGTTATAGGTGGCGCCGGCTTCGCGGATATAGAAGTCATGGAGCAGATCGCTCTGCAGGCCGCAGTCGCCGGTGAAGTTCAAGGTGATGAAGGGGCCGTACTGCACCAGATACTCCTCGATGTCCAGCAGCAGCTCGCCACGGTAGACAAAGTCGGTGGTGGTGTTGAGATCGTCCATCATCTCGGCAAAGGTGGCATACTCATCGGGGTGGGCGGTGGGCCAGCCGGTGCAGAACAGATCGCTGTACCAGGGCTGGAAGAGGTCGGAGCCGTCGACGCCGTCGATGCCCCAGCCCATGAGCAGCAGATCATAGTCGCCGGAGATGACGCGGCTGTCCCGGACGCCGAATTCCACCGGCTCGGGGGTAATCTTGAGGCCCAGGAACTGCTCCACGGACAGGCTGATGAACTCGCAGATGCTCTGGCCCTCGCCGCCCTGGCTGTAGACCAGGGAGATCTCGGGGATCTGAGAGGCATCGGTGTAGCCCAGGGTATCCATGGCCTTCTGCAAATACTCCATAGCCAGCTCGCCGTCGGCGGTCAGGGGGATGGGGTTGTCAAAGTCGCGCTTGGCACGGGCATCCTCCACCAAGGTACCCAGGCCGTCGTTCAGAGGCAGATTGCCGCTGACGATCAGGTTGGTGCCGAACTTGGTGGGATCGGTGAGCACGGAGCCGAAGAGGACGCTGCGGTCAATGCAGCAGCTCAGTGCCATGACGAAGTCGCGGTTGGCCATCAGCGCGGAGATCTCCTCATTGACCATCTGGCCGTCGGTGTTGACGCGGTGCTGGTTGGTCAGCAGGTAAGACCAGCTGGAGCCCTCAAAGGTCACCACATCGTCGGGCATGGTGGTGTAGTATTCACTGGTGGCACGGACGAAGTGGAGGGTACCCTCTTTGAACATGTTCACGCGGGGCTCCACATCCTTGACGATGTAGATTTCCACACCGTCGAGTTTAATGTTCTCGGCATCCCAGTAGTAGGGGTTGGGCTCGAGGACAACCTTCTCATTGTAGGCCCACTCGCTGACATAGAAGGGGCCGGAATAGGCAAACTTGTCCACGCTGGAGCCGTAGGCAGAGCCGTTGGCCTCATAGATGTCCTGCTTGATGGGGCCCATGTAGGGGGAGGCGAAGCAGGAGAGGTACCAGGGACGGGCGCTCACCAGCGTGACCTCCAGGGTGTGGTCGTCGGTGGCCTTGACGGCGAAGTTCTCGTCGATGACGGCGCTCAGCTCGTCGCCGGTCTTGCCTTCGGCCATGGCCTCGGCAATGGCGTCGTAGCCCTGGATGCCGTCGAAGAGGATGTAGACCTTGCCGGCCTCGTCGCGGTGGAAGATCTGCTTCCAGCTATACTCGAAGTCGTGGGCGGTGATGGGGGTGCCGTCGCTCCAGGCGGCGTCCTCGCGGATGTGGAACGTCCAGTGGATGTAGTCGTCGGTGTCGTAGCTCTCGGCCAGGTCGAAGAGATACTCGCCGTTGTGCTCACGCAGCAGCGTGGCGGTCACGCCCTCGGCCACGGACTGGGTGTACTCCGCAGTGTTCTGCTGGGAGTCCATGGTCTCGATGTCCTGCGCCAAGCCAATGCGGAGGATGTTGTCGCCGGTGGAGGCGTTACCGGTGGAGCTGGTGTCGCCGTTGGAGGTGTCACTGTTGGAAGTGTCACCATTGGAGCTGGTGTTGGTGTCGCCGCTGCAAGCCGCCAGGGCAAACAGCATCACAACCGCCAGAAGCAGCGCCAGAAGTCTCGTGCTAGTTTTCATTTGGTCGTCTCTCCTTCGTTTTGATCTTTCCGATGATGGGATTTCATCGAGAAATACAGTTCAGGCCGCCTCAGAGGGTAAATACGCAAAGGCGGTTTTGGTTCTCGCCCTCCACCCAGTGGCCCAGAGCCACAAAGCTGTCGCCCGGCTGGTAGCCGTAGAGCTCGGCGATAAAGCGGGCGAAGGGCTCCAAAGCCCGGCTCTCGGGGACGCGGGTGATGGCCGTGGGGAGGGTGGCCCAGCGCATGGTCTGACACAGCAGCATGGCCTCGCCCTCGGGCCGCTTGGCCACGGCGATGAGCGGAAGGGGCGGATAGAGGCTCGAGAGGGCCGAGAGGTTGGCCCCGTCGGTGGTAAAGACCAGGATGGCCTTGGCCTTGGCGCTCCTGGCGGCCAGGATGGCCATGGCGCCCAGCTGCCAGTCGCCGGCGCCGCCGGCGCATCGGAGAAGCATGGCCGTCTCATCCCAGATTTCCGCCTCCTGCCGGGGCGGCAGGGGCGCGGCGCCGTCATAGAGCAGACCGTCTGCCACCAGCGCTTCATCGGTGCTGAGCACCAGCATGCCCCGCCGGGCAGCCTCCATGGCCAGGTCGGGGTCATCGGTCACGACGCCGTCGCCGCCCAGGATTCCCTCCAAGAGCACCAGCCCGGTAAAATCGCCGTGCGCCTCCCGCCAATCGGCAGCCGCAGCAGCGGTAAACCCTCGGAGCTGGACGTATTGAAACGGGCTGAGCACGCCGGTGTCATCGTCCCTGTCCAGCCGGAGCATCAGGCCGATGGGGTCGTTGTGTCTGGCGAAGATCTCCTTGACCAGAGCCGTCAACCGGCGGCGCTCCGCCGCTGGGAAGGCCCCCTCCACCAGTGCCACACGCATGCCGCTTTCGTAGAGCGCATCCACCTGCTCCAGCGTCTGGCCGGCATGGAGCACCGCCACGTATTTCTGCCGCAGCTCTTTCACCGGATCCACCTCCAGGATACATTCCAAACGGGCTTTTTCGTCGTTTGGCGTCGTATGGCTTATTATATTGCAATTTTCCGGTCTGCGCAACAAATAAATTGCATAAATTTTAGCGCAAAATATTGTGGGTTCCGTGTAATCCTACAAAAGACAATTGTCTACAATCCTTTTTCGCTAAACCATTAAATTATTTTTAAAAAATATCATAAAGTGATTAAACGATCGGAGATCCCGGAAAATAATCCCGGGCAAACTGGTATTTTTCCAGTTCTGCCCGGGATGGTTTTTCCAAATTTTCCGGGAAGTGTCCTTCCCAGAAAGTCAGTTTGGAATGAATATTTTTGGGATTTTATTCAAAAGCAGCCGTTATAATTCGTATAATTCCGTAAATTTACGCGTCAGGTGTTCCACCAGGTATTTGGCGCTGAGGCTCTCGCCGGTGACCTTGCGCATCAGTTCGTCGGGGGTGTACAGCGCGCCGTAGCGATAGAGGTTGTCCCGCTTCCAGTTGTAGATAGCGGCCAGATTGCCCTGGCGCAGGGCTCCTTCAAAGTCCACTTCCTTCTTCAGCCGGGCGCTGTACTGGGCATTGTACATATTGCCCAAGGCATAGGCCGGGAAATAGCCGAACTGCCCCATCGACCACTGGATGTCCTGCAGAATGCCGGTGCGGTCGTCGGCGGGGACGATGCCCAGATACGCCTCCATCTTCTCTTTCCAAAGCCGCGGCAGATCCTTCACCTGCACCCGACCCTCGAACACGTCCCGCTCCAGCTCGTAGCGCAGGATGATGTGGAGGTTGTAGGTCAGCTCGTCGGCCTCCATGCGCAGCAGGGAGCGGCCGCTCTTGTTGACGGCCCGGTACATTCCCTCGGGGGTGACGTCCTTGAGCTCCTGGGGGAAGTAGGCCTGGATCTTGGGCAGCATATACTCCCAGAAGGCCCGGTCGCGTCCGACAATGTTCTCCCAGAACCGCGAGACGCTCTCGTGCATGCCCGAGGTCAGGCCGCCGCCCACCATGGTGCCGTTGAGGCTGCGGTCGTAGCTCTGCTCATACAGGCCGTGGCCGCCCTCGTGGAGGGTGGTAAAGACGGCGGGGATGAACTGGTCGTCGTGGTAGTGGTTGGTGAGGCGCACGTCGTCCAGACCGAAGCTGGTGGTGTAGGGGTGCTCGCTCTCGGCGATAAAGCCCCGGGTGAGATCAAAGCCCATCTCGGCAAGGAGCATGTTGGCCATCTTCTTCTGCTGCTCCACGTCGAAGCGCTGGAAGCGGAAGCTGTCGTCGATTTCCACCGGCGAGGCGGCCACCTTGGAGACCAGCGGGGTGATTCCGTCGCGGACGTCGCGGAAGAGGCCGTCGAGAATCTCGGTGGTCATGCCCTCCTCGCAGTAGCCCAGCATGGCATTGTAAGGGCTGCCCTCGTAGCCCCAGCAGTCCATCATCCGCCGGGTGTAGGTGAACATGTTCTCCAGATGGGGCGCGTAGAGGGGCCAGTTGTCGGTGCGCTTGGCCTCCTCCCAGGCGGCCTCGGAGCGGTGCTGCAGGACGGCGAACTCATTGAAGAGCTCCACCGGTACCCGCCGGGCCCGGTCGCAGTCGCGCTTCAGAAGCCGTACGCAGGCCCGATCCACTTCGCCCAGCTGGTCGGCGTGCTCGGTGAGGTAGTCCAGGGTTTTGACCATGTCCTCCGAGCAGAGCACCTCGTTCTCCTTTGCCGAGACCAGACCGATGACATCCGCCCGGGCCGTGGAGGCCTTCTTGGGCGTCATGGCCCGCCAGTCCCAGGAGAGCACCTGGGTGGCGTCGCGCCAGGAGAGGTAGGTGTGCTGCAATTGGTGGAACCGGTCGAGATGTTCTTGGAAAGTCATAGCGATGCTCCTTTACATGGAATTACCAGTTGATAAACGATGCGCCCTCGGGCACCTGGCCCTGGGCCAGAGGCGAGAAGCAGCGGCGGGTATCGCCGGGAAGTTCGGTGCGCACCAGGGTGCCCGCCTTCACCACCAGCTCCACCCCGCGCAGATCCGAGATGTTCTCGTCGGGCTTGCCGGAAACGGCGATGAGGTCGGCGTCCTTGCCCGCCTCCAGGGTGCCCAGGCGCTTGTCCACGCCGCAGAGCTTGGCGGAATTGGCCGTGGCGGCGGTGATCGCCTGGAGGTTGGTCATGCCCGCCTCCACCAGGAGCTCCACCTCGCGGATGGTGGCGTTGGTGCCGTCCAGGGGGTCGGAGGGCAGCAGGTCGGTGCCCACGGCGATCTTGGCTCCGGCGTGGATGGCGTTGGCCGCGGACTGCATGTGCTTCTTGCCGATCTGACGGATCTTTTCAATGTGATAGCGGGGGTTGTTGTGCTGCTCGAGGTAGTCGCAGGCGGCGCTGACGGCCAGGGTGGGCACCAGGTAGGCGTCGGATTCGGCCAGCATGGCCGCCGTCTCCTCGTTCATCATGTAGCCGTGCTCGATGGACTTGACGCCGCAGCGCAGCGCCGTCTGGATGGCCCGGTCGTTGCCGATGTGGCCCGCGACGATCTTGCCGTACTCGGCGGCCACGGCGGTGACGGCCTTGGTTTCCTCCTCGGTCATCTGCACAGTCTCGGCGCCCTCATACTCGCCCACCATGCCGCCGGTGGTGCAGATCTTGATGAGATCCACGCCGTGGTTGATGGCCAGGCGCGTCTCGCGCATGAACTCATACGGCCCGCTGCACTCCACCGAGCCCCACTGGCCCGCGCCGTGGCCGCCGTGGGCCAGGATCACCGGCCCGGCGGTGAGGATGTCGGGGCCGAAGAACATCCCGGCGCGGATGGCGTCGCGGATGGCGGTGTCGGCGTAGTCGCATTCGCCGGTGCAGCGGATGGTGGTGACGCCGCAGTAGAGGGCCTCCACCGCCCGGCGGTACATCACCATGGCCCGATAGGCCGGGGTGCCGTACTCGTCCACGCAGTAGGGCGTGAAGGGGAAGCGCAGCGCCAGGTGGACATGGCAGTTGAAGAGGCCCGGCAGCACCGTCCGGCCGCCCAGATCCACCCGCACGTCGGCCTCAGCGGGGGCGGAGGCGGCGGGGCCTGCGTAGGCGATGGTGGTGCCGTCCACCAAGACGGCGGCCTGCTCCAAGGCCGGCGCGCCGGTGCCGTCGATCAGGCGGCAGTTTTCATAGAGGGTTTTCATTGGGCATCCTCCTTCAAAAGTTCTTCGGGGTTGAGGGCCTGGAGCTCAGGCAGAACGAAGCGGCCGTCCTTGCGGATGAGCACGTCGTCGAACCAGATCTCGCCGCCGCCGTACTCCGGCGTCTGGAGCAGCACCAGGTCGCAGTGGATGGAAGAGCTGTTGCCGTTGCCGGCGTACTCAAAGCTCTGGCCCGGGGTGACATGGATGGAACCGGCCAGCTTTTCATCGTAGAGGGTCTTTTTCATGGGCTGGGTGATGGCGGGATTGAAGCCGATGGCGAACTCGCCGAGATACCGCGCGCCCTCGTCCACGTCCAGGTACTTGTTCAGCCGGGCGGGGTCGGAGCAGTCCACATCCACGATGCGGCCGTTTTCAAAGGTGAAGCGGATGGTGTCGTAGCAGTAGCCCTCCACCACGTTGGGGATGTTGTAGGTGATCTGGCCGTTGACCGAGTCGCGCACCGGGGCGGTGAAGCATTCGCCGTCGGGGATGTTGTGGTCGCCGGCGCAGATCTTGGCTTCGATTCCGCGGATGGAGAAACACAGGTCTGTACCAGGGCCGACGATGCGCACCCGATCGGTGCGATCCATCAAGGCCTTGAGGGGCAGGCAGGCGCGGTACATCTTGGGATAGTCCATGGTGCACACCCGGAAGAAGAAGTCCTCATAGGCCCGCTGGCTGGTGGCCATGGCCTGGGCCTCGGAGGCGCAGGGGTAGCTGATGCCCGCCCAGCGATCCTTCTGCATCCGCCGCCACACCAGCGGCATGGAATAGCGCTTGTTGTAGTTCTGCATCTTCTCCACCGGGATGTCGGAAAACTCGTACTCGTTGTGGGTGGCCCGGATGGAGATAAAGCAGTCCACGTCCTCGGTCAGGGCCATCTCGTAGCGGCACATCCGCTCGAGCTGTTCGTCGTTGGCGTGGAGGATAATCTCGCGCATCAGGCGGTTGTCCTTGGGCACCAAATAGGGGCTGCCGCCGGCGGCGTAGATCTTTTCGATGACGGCGGTGACCATGTCCAAGGTCTCTGCTCCGCTGTAGGTCACCATGACGTGCTCGCCGGGCTTGACCTTGCAGGAGTAGTTGACCATCATGTCGGCCAATTTTTCGATTCTGCTGTCCATGTTCTTCTCCTTTCAATCTCTACGTCTCATCCCAGGAAGGCTGCGGCGTCCTGGGGTGCGGCGGGAATGGCGGCGCTCAAAAGCTCATTGCCGGTTTCCGTGATGAGGAGATCCTCCTCAATTCTCACGCCGATGCCCTCCGCCGGAAGGTAGACCCCCGGCTCGTTGGTGAACACCATCCCCGGCAGCAGGATCTCCTCCGGCGGGGCGTAGCCGTCGTGGGCGTCCAGACCCATGTGATGGCAGCAGCCCCGGGAGAGGGAGCGGAGAAACCGCTCCTGCTCCGGCTCGGTGTCGGCGATATGGAGCTTCTGAAGATATTTGGAAAAGTAGGCGCACATGGCGTCCACGTGCTCTTGATAGCGGTGATAGGGCTGCATATGCTCCAGCACCAGCCGGGTCACATCGTAGACCAGGTTGTAGATGGCCTTCTGCCGGGGGGTGAAGCCTCCCACCGGGAAGGTGCGGGAGATGTCCGAGGCGTAGTGCTCCACATAGGCGCCCACGTCCAACAGCAGCAGCTCGCCGGGGCGCACCACCCCCCGCTCGCCCTCGTAGTGGAGGTAGACGCTGTTTTTCCCCGCGGCCACAATGCTGGGGAAGGAGGGCCTAGAGCCCCGCATGGCCATGGCATACTCAAAGGTGGCCTTGTACTGCCCCTCGGTCATGCCCGGGCGGCAGTGGGCGGCCATGTAGCGCAGGCTCTCGTCCACCACGTCCACGGCCCGGCGGAGCTTTTCAATCTCCCCCGCGTCCTTGACCCGGCGCAGGGCGTAGACCAGGGGATAGACGTCGGCCACTTCCCGGCCCGCTTCGCGGAGCTGTTCGGCCAGGCGGGCGGCGGGGCTATGATAGCCCGCCGTGGGCGGGCGCTTGCCGTCGAGATAGACCGTACCCGCTTGCGGCAGGACGTCCAGGGGATCGAGGCCCACAGCGCAGTCGGCCCAGGCAAAGCCCGCCGCCGCGGCCATTTCCTCGGGCGTCATCTGGGGGCCCTCGTAGATCTCCCGCCGGGGATCGGGCGTGGGCAGCAGCAGCTTCTCCCCATCGGGCGAGAGGAGCACCGCCGCCCCCGGAAGGCGCAGGCCGGTGAGATAGAAGAAATTTCGGTCAACGGAAAAGGGGTAGGTCATATCCACCCCCAGCGGAATCTCCTCGCCGGAGAAGAGCAGGGCAGCGCCGCCCTGGCACAGCGTGTCTCTAAGCCGTTGACGCCGGGCCTGATAGCACGAAATCATGTCCTTTCCCTCCCAATGGGCGGCAAAAAAAGCGCGCAGCACGGCGAATTTCCCGCCACACTGCGCGATATTGGAGCTTATGTCGCGTGGGACTGGGCTGCCGCACCGGCAAAGGCCGCCGGATAGCTCTATACTACCACAGCTTTTTCCCCATTGCAACCGCCGCAATGAACCCCCAGGGAGGCGCGGACAAAGCCGAGAAAGAGCGGATGGGGCCGGTTGGGGCGGCTCAAAAACTCCGGATGGAACTGAGCTGCCAGGAAGAAGGGGTGGCCGGGCAGCTCGATGAGCTCCACCAGTTTGCCGTCGGGGCTGGTGCCGGAGAGGGCCATGCCGTGGGCTGAGAGAGCTTCGCGGCAGGCATTGTTGAGCTCATAGCGATGGCGGTGGCGTTCATAGATCTCCGCCGCGCCGTAGAGAGCCCGGGCCCGGCTGCCCGCGGCCAGGCGGCAGGGGTATCTCCCCAGGCGCATGGTGCCGCCCTTGGCAGTGATGCCTTGCTGCGCGTCCATCAGATGGATCACCGGGTGGGCGGTGTCGGGATCAAATTCCGCCGAATGGGCGTCGGCCCAGCCGAGGACATGGCGGGCAAACTCAATGACGGCGATCTGAAGTCCCAGGCAGATGCCCAGATAGGGCACGGCGTGGGTGCGGGCGTAGCCGGCGGCGGCGATCATGCCCTCGATGCCCCGGTCGCCGAAGCCGCCGGGCACCAGAATGCCGCCGCAGCCGCCCAGCAGAGTGGGGGCGGTCTCCGCCGTCACGGCCTCGGAATCCACCCACCGGAGCTTGACCACGGCTCCCAGGGCCGTCCCGGCGTGGAAGAGGGACTCCACCACCGAGAGATAGGCGTCGTGAAGCTGGGTATACTTGCCCACCAGGGCAATCTCCACAGGGGTGCGGGCGGCGTGGATACGCTCCACCATGGCCCGCCACTCGCCCAGCTCCGGCGGCGCGGCGGACAGTTCCAGTTTTTCACATACCCGGTCTGCCAGGCCCTCCCGCTCCAGCAGAAGGGGCACCTCGTAGAGGGTGGAGGCGGTGGCGTTTTCGATGACGCAGTTTTCGTCCACGTTGCAAAAGAGGGCAATTTTCCTGCGCACCTCGGCGGGAATGGGCGCGTCGGTGCGGCAGACCAGAATGTCCGGCTGGATGCCCGCGGCCTGAAGCTGGCGCACCGAGTGCTGGGTGGGCTTGCTCTTACATTCCCCGGAGCCTGGCACCTGGACGATCAGCGGCACATGGATGGCCAGGGCGTTTTTCCGCCCTGCCTCGGCAAGAATTTGGCGGATGGCCTCGAGGTAGGGCTGGCTCTCGATATCGCCCACGGTGCCGCCCACCTCGCAGATGACCACGTCCACGTCCTCCCGGGCCATGGCATAGACGCGGCGCTTGATCTCATCGGTGATATGGGGGATGATCTGCACGGTACCGCCCAGATAGCCTCCCTCCCGCTCCCGTTTCAGCACGCTCCAGTAGATCTTGCCCGAGGATACCGATGCGTCGCCGGGGAGGGTTTCGTCCACGAAGCGCTCATAGTGGCCCAAGTCCAGGTCGGTTTCAGCGCCGTCGTCGGTGACAAAGACTTCACCGTGCTGGAAGGGACTCATGGTGCCGGGATCCACGTTGAGATAGGGGTCGAACTTCTGGTTGCGCACCCGCAGGCCCCGCTGCTTTAAGAGCCGTCCCAGCGACGCGGCGCAGATGCCCTTGCC
>CALXCW010000019.1 GCA_944386905.1 uncultured Oscillospiraceae bacterium | reverse complement strand
AAGGATCGCCTCCTGGTGGATGAGAAGGCCCTCAAGGCCACCGGCGTCGCCGGCGTCATCCGTCCCGGAAAGACCTCGGTGCAGATCATCATCGGCCCCAAGGTGCAGTTCGTGGCCGACGAGTTCAAGAAGCTCGTCCACTAATCCATATTTCCTTTGCCGGGACTTGGCCCACAAGTCCCGGCATTTTTGCGTCCACCGCCGCCGGGGACAAAATCACGGCTTGCCTCGGTTTGTCCTTGACACTGGCCTCGGAAAACAGTAAAATATACGCTGAGAGTAGTATGGCCAGCTCGCGTTTGGGGGAATGCGACGGGCCTTTGCCTATTCAATGTTTCCCAAATACTGAAAGAAGGAGGTGGGTTCGCTTTTTATGGAATTAGGTATTGTTATTGCCCTGATTGTCGCAAGCATTGTCATCAGTGGAATCGTATTCTTCGTGGTCGGCATGCTCTATCGCAAGAAGGTGGCGGAGAAGGAGATCGGCGGCGCCGAGGAAGAGGCGCGGCGGATTCTCAACGAGGCCATCAAGAGTGCGGAGAGCAAGAAGCGCGAAATGCTGCTGGAGGCCAAGGAGGAAATCCATAAATCCCGTACCGAATATGAACGAGAAGTGAAAGAACGCCGGGCCGACCTGCAAAAGCAGGAGCGGCGGCTGCAACAGAAGGAAGAATCCTTCGACAAGAAGCTCGACGCCCACGAGAAGAAGGAAGAGGAGCTGGCGCGCCGGCTCAACAAGGCCGCCGCCACCCAGGAAGAGGTGGAGGCTCTCAAGAAGAGCCAGATGGAGACGCTGGAGCGGATCTCCGGCCTCACCCAGGAGGAGGCCAAGAAGTATCTCCTGGACAACATCGAGACGGAAGTGCGCCACGAGTCTGCCATGAAGATCAAGGAGATCGAGGCTCAGCTCAAGGATCAGGCCGACCAGATGGCTCGGGAGATTATCTCCATCGCCATCCAGCGCTGCGCCGCCGACCACGCCGCCGAGGCCACCGTCTCGGTGGTGCCCCTGCCCAACGACGAGATGAAGGGTCGGATCATCGGCCGCGAGGGCCGCAATATCCGCACGTTGGAAACCATCACCGGCGTCGATCTCATCATCGACGACACCCCGGAGGCCATCACGGTCTCCAGCTTCGACCCGGTGCGCCGGGAGATTGCCCGTCTGGCCCTGGAAAAGCTCATCGCCGACGGCCGCATTCATCCCACGCGTATTGAGGACATGGTGGAGAAGGCCCGCCGCGAGGTGGATCACACCATCAAGCAGGAGGGCGAGCGCGCCACCTTTGAGACCGGAATCCACGGCCTGCATCCCGAACTGGTAAAGCTGCTGGGCCGTCAGAAATATCGCACATCCTATGGGCAGAACGTTCTCAACCACTCCATCGAGGTGGCCCACATTGCCGGGCTGCTCGCCAGCGAGCTGGGCGTGGACGTGACGCTGGCCAAGCGAGCAGGCCTGTTGCACGATCTGGGCAAGTCCGTCGACCATGAAATGGAGGGCAGCCACGTCCAGCTGGGCGTGGAGCTGGCGCGGAAGTACAAGGAATCCCCCGCCGTCATCCATGCCATCGAAGCCCACCATGGCGACGTGGAGCCCCAGACCGTCATTGCCTGTCTGGTACAGGCCGCCGACGCCATTTCCGCCGCCCGCCCCGGGGCCCGGCGGGAGAATGTGGAAAACTATATCCGCCGCCTGGAGAAGCTGGAGGAACTCACCGGCTCCTATCCCGGCGTAGAAAAGGCCTATGCCATCCAGGCGGGCCGCGAGGTGCGCATCATGGTCAAGCCCGAGGAGGTCACCGAGGACAATATGATCCTCCTGGCCCGGGAGCTGGCCAAGAAGATCGAGAACGAGCTGGAATACCCCGGCCAGATCAAGGTCAACGTCATCCGCGAGACCAAGGCCGTCGAGTATGCCAAATAACGGTACGGCCAAACATGAGCCGCCGGACACGCAGGTGTCCGGCGGCTTTGATGTTATGCTAAGGGATTGGCGTCGATCCAGGCGAGGATCTTCTTGCCGATTTCGCCGATGGTGCCGGGGGCATAGGGGAGCTTCAGCCCCGCTGCGGCCACCAGCTCTTCAAAGGTGGCTGTGCCGCCCTTGTCCACAAAGGCCAGATATCGCTTCCAGGCGTCGGCACGGTCTTGGAGCGAGGCCAGCCAGAACTGGAAGGCCACAGTCTGGGCCATGCAGTAGTCGATATAGTAAAGGGGATAGAGATAGATGTGCAGCTGCCGCTGCCAGCCTGCGCCCCGGCCGTAGAAGGGCAGGTTGTCAAAGTCGATCCAGGGCCGGTACTTCTTCTCCAGCTCCAGCCAGAGGGCGTTGCGCTCTGCGGGCGTACAGTCGGGATTTTCATAGACCCGGGTCTGGAACTCGTCCACCATACAGCCGTAGGGAATGAAGATCAGGCTGTCCTCACAGTGGCCCACCTCGTATTTCCGCGTGGCAGGGCCGAAGAACTTCTCGTGGTAGTCCTGGGTCAAGAATTCCATGGACATGGAGTGGCACTCGCAGCTCTCCATGGTGGGGTTGCGCAGCTTGGCAGGCAAGCCGTTTTGGAAGGCGCGGTAGGCGGCAAAGGCGTGGCCGGCCTCGTGGGTCAAGACGTCCACGTCGCCGGAGGTGCCGTTGAAGTTCGAGAAGATAAAGGGCGCCTTGTAGCCGGGGATGTCGGTGCAATAGCCGCCGGGGGCCTTGCCGTCCTTGCTGAGAACGTCCAGAAGCTCATTGTCATAGAGGAAGTCCACAAATTCTGCCGTCTCGGAGCTCAGGCCGTGGTACATCTCCAACCCGGCCTTTAAAATATCGTCCGCGGTGCCGACGGGCTTGGCGTTGCCGTCGGGGAAGAGCATGGTGTCGTCGTAGAGGTAGAGGTGATCCAGGCCCAGGCGCTTCCTCTGATCCTCCTTGACCCGCGCCACGATGGGCACCATGTCCTGGGCGATCTGCTCGCGGAAGGCCTCGACCTTCTTGGGGTCGTAGCAGTTGCGGCCCAGGCGGTCGTAGCCCAGCTGCAGGTAATTCTCATGCCCCATCTGTTTGGCCTGCTCGGTGCGGTTTTTCACCAGCTTGTCGAAAAGCGTATCCAGCTCTTCGCGGTGTTCGTCAAAGAACTTGCTCTCGGCCTCGTAGGCGGCGCGGCGCACGGCCCGGTCGGGGCTCTCTTTATAGGGCCCCAGCTTGGGCAGGGGAATGGTCTGGCCGTCGAACTCCACCATGGCCGAGGCGTAGAGCTTCTGGTAGGCCGAGGTGAGCTTGTTCTCCTCCTGCATCAAGGGGAGAATCTTGGGGTCAAAGCTTCTGGCTTCGATTTCCAAGTTGGTGAAGAGGAGGCTGCCCAGGGCGTCGGAGAGCTCCTTGCGGAAGGGCGAGCGGAGCAGGGCGTGGGTCACCTGCTGGTCGAACTCCTGGATTTTGGGCATGGTCTCGTCGATGAAGTCCTGCTCGGCCTCGTAGAAGGCGTCGCGGGTGTCGATGGTGTGGCGGATATAGGCGATGGAGCACTGGGTGGTCACCTCGTCGGAAGCTTGCTGGTAGACGCGGCAGGCATCCAGCTGGGCCTGGGCGGTCTCAGCGCTGTCCAGGGCGGCCACGGTGTCGGCGCTGATCCGGGCGAAGGCCTCGAGATCCGGCCGGGTGTAGGGCATTTCGGAAAACTTCATGGAAAAACCTCCTTATATTTTACGCAAATGGGGATTTCGCGGGGAATGCTGACGGATGGCCCGCTGCGGGTCGATGGGCGAGCGCCCCTTAGCGCGCAAGCAGCGCTTCGCACCGCGCGAGGATGGCCGGGTCGTCCAGGGAGTTGAGGAATGTCACCGCGCCCCCGGCAGTTCTGGGGTTCAAAAGCCCCTGGGCCTCCAGCCGCCGCCGGGTCTGGCGGGCGATGCCAGCGGCGCCGTCGAGAATCTCCGGGCCTGCGCCCACCACGGCGCGAATGGCGTCCAGCAGGAAGGGATAGTGGGTGCATCCCAGCACCACCGCGTCCACCGGCGCGCAGAGGTAGGGCCCCAGATGGGCGCGGAGATAGTCCTCCACAGCCGCCCCCTGGAAGATCCCCTGCTCCACGAACTCCATCAGGCCCGGGCAGGGTACTGCCTCCACCTGGGCTTGTCCTTGAAATTGGGCCTGGAGGTGGCGGAACTTTTCCTCATGGAGGGTCATCTCCGTGGCCATCACCAGGATCCGGCCGCCCCGGTGGCGCTCCACCGCCGGTTTGAGGGCGGGTTCCGTGCCGATGATGGGCAGGGCCGGGTGTTGCTCCCGCAGCAGGGCGGCAGCGGCGGAGGTGGCGGTGTTGCAGGCGATGACGATGGCCTTGGCGCCCCGGTCCAGCAGGACGCCGGCCGCATCCAGGCTCAGCGCGCGCACCTGGGAGAGGGGCTTGTCGCCGTAGGGGGCGTGGCGGGAGTCGCCGAAATAGAGAAAGTCCTCTCCGGGCAGGGCGGCCCGAAGCGCCCGCAGAACGCTGATGCCTCCCAGGCCGGAATCGAATACCCCCACCGGGGCCGAGCTTGCCATGATGCAACCTCCTTTGGTGTGATTGCTCTCATTATACCGCGGCAGCGCCGTCGGGGCAAGAAAATTTCCCGTGGCTTTACAATTTCCCTGTTGGAGTTCCGGCTGGAACGTGATAGAATAACTGTAATCCTGATTCAGAATCGAGGCGTTGCCTATGCCTGCTGCCTATGCGCACTACTGCTTCGGCCGGGATGTGCTGAAGCTGCTGGAGGAACCCCAGCGCAGTATCGTCACGGCCCACCGCGCCCTCTTCGATATCGGTCTCCACGGGCCGGATATCTTCTTTTTCTACCGCCCGGTGGCCGCCAACTCCGTCTCTTCCATGGGCCACGCCATGCACCGCCTGTCCGGCGAAACCGTGCTGCGGCGCATGCAGGCCCGTTATGATCACAATGCATCTCCGGCGGCGCAGGCCTATCTGTGGGGCTTCCTGTGCCACTTCGTCCTGGACGCCAGCTGCCACGGCTTTGTGGGCCAGATGGAGGCGCTGGGGGTGAACCATGCCCTGCTGGAAACCCAGCTCGATCGCGCGTTCCTCGTCAAGGACAAGCGTGATCCCTGCCATAGCAACCCCACCGGTCACCTCAAGCCCTCCTATGAGGCCGCGGCGGTCATCGCTGCCTTCTTTCCGGAGCGCACCGTGGGAGAGGTGGAAGAATCCATCCGCTCCATGATCCGCGTGCAGCAGCTTCTCCTGCCCACCTCGCCGCTGAAGCGGTCGGTGCTGGAGAAAACCACGGCCCTTTTCCGCAAGCCGTCCATTGCCGGCATGGTGATGCCCCAGCGGGAGAGTGTGGCCTGCCGCCAGATGGTACGGCGCCTTCTGGCCCTCTATGGCGAGGCGGTGCCTGTGGCGGCGCGGCTGATTGCGGCGCTTCCGGCCCGAAGCGATGCGCTGTACCGGCTGAATTTCGACGGCCAAGCGCCGTGTACGGAGGAGAGAGAACGTTGAAGCTGACAAAGCTGGAGAAATCTTGGATCTTTTACGATGTGGGCAACTCGGCCTTTACGCTTTTGGTGTCCACCATCATGCCCATCTACTTTAACTACCTCGCCGGAGCGGCGGGGCTGTCGGATGAGACCTACCTGGCCTACTGGGGCTATGCCGCCTCCATCTCGACGCTGCTGGTGGCTTTGAGCGCCCCGGTGCTGGGCACCATGGCCGACTACAAGGGATTTAAAAAGCCCATTTTCTTCATCGCCATGGCCGTGGGCGCCGCCGGGTGCATCGCCCTGGGCCTGGCCAAGGTATGGCTGGCGTTCCTGGTGATTTTTGTCATCGCCAAGACAGGCTATGCCGCCAGCCTGGTGTTTTACGATGCCATGCTCACCGACGTCACCGACGCCGAGCGCATGGATGTGGTTTCGGCCCAGGGCTACGCCTGGGGCTATGTGGGCAGCTGCCTGCCCTTCCTGATCTGCCTGGGCCTGGTGCTGGGGGCCGACAAGCTGGGCCTCACCATGGAGGCTGCCATGGGCTTGAGCTTCGCGGTGGTGGCCGTGTGGTGGGTGGGGTGCGCCCTGCCGCTGCTGCGGCGCTATCGCCAGCGCTATTTCGTTGAGCGCCAGCCCAGAGCCGTCCGGTCGAGCTTCAGCCGTCTGGCCAAGACCCTCAAAAATGTCAAGCAGGAAAAGAATATCTTCCTCTTCCTACTTGCTTTCTTCTTCTATATCGACGGCGTCTATACCATCATCGACATGGCCACGGCCTATGGCTCCGCCCTGGGCCTCGATTCCACGGGCCTGCTCCTGGCGCTGCTGGTGACCCAGATTGTGGCCTTCCCCTTTGCCATCCTCTTTGGCCGCCTTTCAAGTCGTATGAAAAACAGCCGCCTGATTACTCTGTGCATCGTGGCTTATTTTGGCATTGCGGTGTTTGCCATGTTCCTCACCTATCAGTGGCAGTTCTGGGTTCTGGCCGTGCTGGTGGGCATGTTCCAGGGGGGAATCCAGGCCTTGTCGCGGTCGTATCTTGCCAAGATTGTGCCGGTGGAACGTTCCGGAGAGTATTTCGGCCTCATGGACATCTGCGGCAAGGGCGCGGCCTTCTTCGGCACCACCATTGTCAGCGTCATCACCCAGATCACCGGAAAGATGAATCTGGGCGTGGGCGCCATCGCGCTGCTGTTTGTGGCGGGCTTTTTCCTCTTCACCCTGGCCGCGCGGCGCAATCCTGGGATGTAAGTGGGAAAAAATGCGGGGAAAAGGCGATTTTTTTCCAAATTCCCCTTGCAATTCCGCTGCTATCGGGCTATAATATAGATAATCTATTGTATGCTTTACAAAAGACTGGGGAATGTTCCCCAGTCTTTCTTGCTGGAAAGGGGACTTCTATGAAGATTACCGATCAGGTCTGGCAGTTTGCCGAGCCCATCGTCAAGGCCCACGGCTGTACGCTGTGGGATGTGGAGTATGTCCGCGAGGGCGGCGAGTGGTATCTCCGGCTGTACCTGGACAAGGACGGCGGCGTGGACATCAATGACTGCGAAGCCATCTCCCGGGCGGTGGATCCGATTCTGGATGAAAAAGACCCCATCCCCGAGAGCTACCACTTTGAGGTCTGCTCCGCCGGATTGGAGCGGGTGCTCAAGCGGCCTGGGGACTTTGAGAAGTTCATGGGCCATGACGTGCGCGTGAAACTCTATCAGCCCAAGGCCGGCTCCAAGGAGTGCTGCGGCCGCCTGGTCGGCTATGACGATGGCCGCGTCACCGTGGAATCCGCCGGAGAGATGGTGACGTTTGAACAAAAAGAGGTCGCCCAGGTGCGGCTTTCCGTGGAATTTTAGTTAGGAGGAATAGGGACAACATGAACCAAGAGATTTTCGCCGCCCTGGCGCAGCTGGAGAAGGAGCGGGGCATTCCCCAGGCTTACATGCTCGAAAAGATCACCCAGGCGCTGGTGGCCGCCTATAAAAAGGACAAGGACGGCTATACCGACAACGTATTTGTCGAGACCAACGACGGCGACATGCGGATGTTTGTGCAGAAGGAAGTGGTGGACGGTGTTATCACGCCGGCCACCGAGATTTCCCTGGAGGCCGCAAAGAAAATCGATCCGCATGCCCAGCTGGGTGACTTGGTAAACGTGGACGTGGAGACAAAGGCCTTCGGCCGCATCGCCGCCCAGACCGCCAAGCAGGTCATCATCCAGGGCATTCGTGAAGCCGAGCGGGGCATGATCTTTGAGAGCTTCTCTTCCAAGGAGCACGAGATTCTCACCGGCACGGTGCTGCGCATCGAGCCGGGCAGCGGCGACATGATTGTGCGTATCGGCTCCGGATCGGACAAGACCGACGCACTTCTGGCCGGCTCTGAGCAGGTGCACGGTGAGGTCTTTAAGGAAGGCGACACCATCCGCGTGTACGTGGTGGAGGTGCGCCGGGGAAGCCGCGGGCCGCAGGTACTGGTGTCCCGCACCCATCCGGGGCTGGTCAAGCGCCTCTTTGAGCTCAATGTACCGGAGATTGAAAACGGCCTGGTGGAAGTGAAATCCGTGGCCCGCGAGGCCGGATCGCGCACCAAGATTGCCGTGCATGCCACCGAGGCGGGGATCGATCCCGTGGGCGCCTGTGTGGGCCCCCGGGGCGGCCGTGTGGGCGCCGTGGTGGATGAACTCCGGGGCGAGAAAATGGACATTGTGGTATGGAGCGAGGATCCGGCGGAATTTGTGGCCTCGGCCCTCTCGCCGGCCAGCGTGGTGTCGGTGACGCCGGTGAGCGGCATGGTGAAGGCCTGCCGTGTCATCGTGCCTGACGACCAGCTGTCTCTGGCCATTGGCAAGGAGGGCCAAAACGCCCGCCTGGCCGCCCGGCTCACCGGTTATAAAATCGACATCAAGCCCGCCTCCCAGGCTCAGGAGCTGGATGAGGAGGCCCAGGGGCTGGACGAGGAGACGGCGGAGGAAGTCTGAGTCCCCCCGCCCCGACGGACAGGAGGTTCTCTATGCAAAGAAAAATTCCCATGCGCCAGTGTGTCGGCTGCCGGGAGATGAAGCCGAAGAAGGAACTCATCCGGGTGGTCAAGTCCCCCGAGGGCGCCATCTCTTTGGACTTTCGCGGCAAGGCCCCGGGGCGGGGCGCCTATGTGTGCCCGGATCCGGCCTGCTTGAAGCGGGCGATCAAGTCCAAGGCCCTGGAGCGGGCCTTTGAGACGGCCATTCCGGCGGAGATCTATCAGGCGCTGTTGACAGCGATGGAGGAGGGTGACCATGGAGCGTAATACCCGGGCTCTGGGCTATTTGGGCCTGGCGCGGCGGGGCGGACGGATCGCCGTGGGCGAGGAGAGCGCCGGCGCTGCCTGCCGCAGCGGCCACGGACGGCTCCTGGTGCTGGCGGAGGACGCCGGAGATCACACCTTCCGCCGGGCGCAGTCCTTTGCGAGAAGCGGGAAGCCGCCCGTCGTCACGGTGCCCTTCACCAAGGCGGAGCTGGGCGGCGCGCTGGGGCTCACCGCCTGCGCCATTGCCGTTGTCACCGATGCGCCGCTGGCGCTGGCCTTTGTGGAGGCGCTGGGAGAGGACGCGGCATTGGCGCCGGTGCGCCAAGTGCTGACCGCGCAGAAGGTGCGCATCGAAAAGCGACGCAAGGAGGAGCAGGCGCACCGCAAAAACGTCCGCCGGGGGAAGAAGTAATCCGGCCCCACGGGGGCGCCGCCCCCCGAAACGCGGCGCCGGATGGAGCCATCCGGCTGAGGAAATTATGGAGGTGGCTATATTGAGCAGCTTTATCAAATATCGAATCGGTGAAATGGCCAAGGATTTTGGCGTTCCAACCAAGACCATTACTGCGCTGGTGGGAGAGTTCTTTGAAAAGCCCAAGAGCGCCCAGCAGGTGCTCACCGAAGAACAGCTCAACGTCCTTTTTGACGTTTTAACCCAGCGCAACCAGGTGGCCTCGCTGGAAGAGGCCCTGGCGACCCGGGCTCCCAAGGCCGAGCAGCCCCAGGCGGCGCAGCAGGAGGAGAAGCCTGCGCGTGTGGAGGAGAAATCGGCGGCCCAGCAGCAGCCCGCCGCCCCCAAGGCTGAAAAGCCCAAGGAGCCGGAGCGTCGGAGAGAGCGCCGGGTCATCGACACCAGCGCCGTCACCGTCAATGCCAACCGCTTTGACGACCGGGTGGATGTGCTGGTCACCGAGCGGCAGCAGAATTTCTCCGGCGGCAAGCAGAAGATCGGCAACAAGAACAAGCAGCAAAGCCGTAATAAGTTCGCCGGCAACAAGCGCCGCAACGAGGAGCAGGAGAAGATGCGCCGCCTCCAGCTGGAGGTGGCCAAGAAGGCGCCCCTGGTGGTGAAAATTCCCGACGAGATCACGGTGGGCGAGCTGGCCTCACGGATGAAAAAGACCGCCGCTGAGGTCATCAAGCAGCTGATCAAGCTGGGCGTCATGGCCAGTGTCAACCAGACGGTGGATTATGACACCGCCGCATTGGTTGCCATGGAACTGGGGTGCAAGGTGGAGAAGGAAGTCATCGTCACCATCGAAGAGCGCCTCATCGACGACCGGGAGGATCGTGCCGACGAGCTCCAGCCCAGAAGCCCGGTGGTGGTGGTGATGGGCCACGTCGACCACGGCAAGACCAGCCTCCTCGACGCCATCCGCAACACCAACGTGGCCTCCGGCGAAGCCGGCGGCATCACCCAGCACATCGGCGCGTACACCGTGCAGGTGGGCGGAAATCCCATCACCTTCCTGGATACCCCCGGCCACGCGGCCTTCACCTCCATGCGGGCGAGAGGCGCCATGTGCACCGATATCGCCATCCTCGTGGTGGCCGCCGACGACGGCATTATGCCCCAGACCGTCGAGGCCATCAACCATGCCAAGGCCGCGGAAATTCCCATCATCGTAGCTATCAACAAGATGGATAAGCACGGCGCCAACCCCGACCGGATCAAGCAGCAGCTCACCGAATACGACCTGGTACCCGAGGAGTGGGGCGGCGAGACGGTGATCTGCCCCATTTCGGCCAAGACCGGCCAGGGCATCGACGAGCTGCTGGAAATGGTGATCCTCACCGCCGAGGTGCAGGAGCTCAAGGCCAACCCCAACCGACTGGCCAAGGGTGTGGTCATCGAGGCGCGGCTGGATAAGTCCAGAGGCCCCGTGGCCACGCTGCTGGTGCAGAACGGCACCCTCAAGCAGGGCGACGTGCTCATCGCCGGCACGGCCGTGGGCCGCGTGCGGGTGATGACCGACGACAAGGGCCGCACGGTCAAGACCGCCGGCCCGTCCCAGCCGGTGGAGATCACGGGCCTGGCCGAAGTGCCCGGCGCGGGCGATATCTTCAACGCCGTCGAGGATGAGCGCATGGCCCGCCAGCTGGTGGAGCAGCGCAAGGAGGAGATCAAGGCCGCGGCCAGCAAGGCCAAGGGCAAGGTCACCCTGGAGGATCTCTTCGCCCAGATCCAGGAGGGCGAGATGAAGGAGCTCAATATCATCGTCAAGGCAGACGTCCAGGGCTCCGCCGAGGCTGTGAAGGCCTCTCTGGAGAAGATCTCCAATGAGGAGGTTCGCGTCAAGGTCATCCATGCCGGCGTGGGCGCGATTTCCGAGAACGACGTGCTTCTGGCCTCTACCTCCAATGCCATCATCGTGGGCTTCAACGTCCGGCCCGATCCCGTGGCCGCCGCCTCTGCCGCCCGTGCCAAGGTGGATATGCGGATGTACCGCGTGATCTACGACGCCATCAACGAGATCCAGGATGCCATGAAGGGCATGCTGGCGCCGAAGTACAAAGAGGCAATCATCGGCCACGCCGAGGTGCGCCAGACCTACAAGGTCAGCGCCATCGGCACCATTGCCGGCTGCTATGTCAAGGACGGCAAGATCACCCGGGACGCCCAGGTGCGCGTGCTCCGGGATAACATCGTCATCCACGAGGGCCAGCTGGGCAGCCTCCAGCGGTTCAAGGACTCGGTGAAGGAAGTGGCCGCCAACTATGAGTGCGGTATGTCCATCGAAAAGTTCAACGACATCAAGGAAGGCGATATCTTCGAGTGCTTTGTCATGGAGCAGATCAAGGAGTAAGAACCACCGAGATCGCGTAGAGGAGGGCGTTATGCCCTCCTGCGCCGCGTCATAAGCCAATGGGCATCTTTCGCGGCGAGGCAAAAAGACCGGCCTTCGACCAGCGGGGGACGATGGGGGACATCGCCCCCGTGTCTCGCGTTTCGCAATTCCAATCGATAAGGAGTAACACTATGGCATCCAATCGCATCTCGCGGATCAACGAGGAGCTACAGCGGGAGCTGAGCGCCCTGATCCGTTCCCTCAAAGACCCTCGGGTGCAGCAGTCCATGGTCTCCGTCACCAAAGTGGAGGCCACCGGCGATTTGCGCTACGCCAAGGTTTATATCAGTGTGCTGGACAAAGACAAGAGCCGTGATACCCTCAAGGGCCTCAAGTCTGCCGGAGGCTTTCTTCGCCGGGAGATCGCCGCACGGCTCCAGCTCAGGTACACGCCGGAGCTCGTCTTTGTTGAGGACGACTCCATCGCCCAGGGTGCACGCATGTATGATCTCTTGAAGCGCCTGGACATCCGGGAGGACGACGGCCATGAAGAGACCTGAAGAGGCCGCCCAGTGGCTCAAGGCGCGGGATCATTTTTTGATTCTCACCCACGTCCGCCCCGACGGTGATACCACCGGCTGCGCCATTGCATTGTGTCTGGGGCTTCGCAGTCTGGGCAAGGACGCCTGGATCTGGGAAAATCCCCAGTTTTCCCCCCGCTTTCTCCCCCGGATGGAGGGGCTTCTCCGCCGCGACACGGCCGAGAACGCCACCATCGTGGCTGTGGATATGGCCACGGAATCCCTCTTGCCCAAGGGGGGCGAGGACTTTGCAGGCAGATTCCAGCTGTGTATTGACCACCACCCCAGCAATACCTTCTACGCCGCCGATACCCTTCTGGACGCCTCCTGCGCCGGCTGCGGCGAGCTTCTCTACCAGGTGCTGACGGCCCTGGAGGTGGAGGTCACCCCGGCCATGGCGGAGGCCATCTATATCGCCATCTCCACCGACACCGGCTGCTTCCGCTTTTCCAACACCTCCGCGCAGACCTTTGCCACGGCGGCGGCCTGCGTGGGCCATGGAGCCGATATCGCACCCATCAACCGCCAGCTCTTTGAGATCAAGACCCGGGGCAGGCTGGAGCTGGAGTCCAGAATGATGGCAGAAATGGACTTCTATTGTGGCGGTGCGGTGGCTATCTGCTGCCTGCCTCAGAAGTTGGTGGAGCAGCTGGGCGTCACCGAGGACGACCTCGATTCCATCTCCGGCTTCCCGCGCACCATTGAAGGCGTGCTGGTGGGAGCGGTACTGCGCGACTCGGAGCCGGGGCGGGTGAAGTTCTCTGTGCGCACCGCCGCGGGCTTTAATGCCTCCGCCTATTGCGGTGCACTGGGCGGCGGCGGCCACGCCGCGGCGGCCGGCGCCGCCATCGATGGTACGCTGGAGGAGGGCAAGGCCCGGCTGCTGGAGATTTTGCGCCGGGATAAGTCCCTGTGGAAGTAATGCCATGGCGACAGGAATCCTGATTGTAGACAAACCGGCGGACTGGACGAGCCAGGATGTGGTGGCCAAGCTCCGGGGCGTACTCCATGAAAAGCGCATCGGCCACGGCGGCACGCTGGATCCCATGGCCACCGGTGTTCTGCCGGTGTTCGTGGGCAGGGCAACCCGGGCCGTTGAATTTTTCGAGTCTGCCGAGAAGGAGTACATTGCGGGCCTTCGCCTGGGTGTGGAGACCGACACCCAGGACATCACCGGCCGCATCTTAGCCGAACAACCGGTCGCCGTTACCCGCGGCGCGGTGGAGGCGGCCCTTGCCTCCTTCCTGGGGGAGCAGCAGCAGCTGCCGCCCATGTACTCCGCCGTAAAGATCGGCGGGCAGAAGCTCTATGAGCTGGCCCGGAAAGGCCGGGCCGTAGAGCGGACGCCCCGCAGGATCACCCTTTTCGAGCTGGAGCTCCTGGAGGGCGCGGGGGCGCATTATACCTTCCGGGTGCGCTGTTCCAAGGGCACCTATGTTCGCACCCTCTGTCACGATTTGGGGAAGGCCCTGGGCTGCGGCGGCTGCATGGAGAGCCTGCGCCGCACCCGCGCCGGGTGCTATGGGCTCTCCCAGGCTGTGCCTCTGGCTGCGGTGATTGCTCACCCCGATCCTCAGGCGCTGCTCCTGCCCACCGACAGCCTGTTTGCCCATCTGCCGGAAATGACGCTCCATCCCAAGCAGGAGAAATTGCTGCGAAACGGCGCGGTGGTGGCGGTTTCCGGGTTAAAGAACGGCGAATACCGCGTCTATGACGCCGCCGGCGGCTTTGCGGCTCTCTGCCGTGCCGAGGGCGGGCGTCTGAAAACCATCAAGAGCTTTTTCGAGGTGAGCAATCCGTGAAACAACACCGCGTCATTGCCCTGGGCTTTTTCGACGGCGTCCATCTGGGCCACGCCGCGCTGCTGCGCCTGGCCAAGGCCCGGGCCGAGGCGCTGGGTCTGCCCGCTGCCGTGCTGACCTTCGACACCCACCCAGACACCCTGGTCTTTCACCAACCCCTGCCCCTGATCAACACCCTGCAAGACCGCAAGTGGATCATGGAGGCGTGCTTCTCCATGGATGAGGTGCTGGTGGCCCACTTTGACCGGGTCATGATGGAGATGCCCTGGGAGACCTTTGTAGACGACTATCTCATTGATGAGCTGGGGGCGGCCCATCTGGTCTGCGGCCACGATTTTTCCTTCGGATATCGGGGCCAGGGGACGCCGGAGAAGCTCCGTGCCCGCTGTGCCGCGCGAGGCGTGGGGTGCGATGTGGTGGACAAGGTCACGCTGGGAGGCATCACCGTCTCATCCACGCACATCCGCCAGCTGATCCGCCAGGGCGACCTGGAGGGCGCGGCCCAGATGTTGGGCCATCCCCATTTTCTCTCCGGCACCGTGGAGCACGGCAAGGAGCTGGGGCGGCGGCTGGGCTTTCCCACGGCCAACATCCGCCTGCCGGAGGGGCTTTTGGCCCCGGCTTTCGGCGTCTACGCCGCCCGGGTGACCCTGCCGGACGGCACCGTCTATCCGGCGGTGACCAACGTGGGTGTCCGGCCCACCGTGGGCGACCAGCTGGGTACGTTGGCCGAGGCATGGATCATGGATTACGACGGCCTGCTCTACGGCCATACCATCCACCTGGCCTTTTACCGCTACCTGCGGCCGGAGAAGCGCTTTTCCGACCTGGATGCCCTTCGGGCGGAGGTGCTGCACAACGCCCAGCAGACCCGGGACTACTTCACCCGGTTCCCCCAATAAAAAATGGATGCAGCTTGTTGCTGCATCCATTTTTGTTTTATCGAAGCGCTTATGCCTTCTTGGCGGCTTTCTGCTTTTTCTTGGCCTCCCACTGGGTGACGCAGACGGAGCAGGCGATGTCGCCGGTGACGTTCAGGCAGGTACGGCCCATGTCGAACAGACGATCCACAGCCACGATCAGGCCGATGTACTGCACCGGCACGCCGATGGCTTCGAGCACCATGGCCAGCATGATCATGCCCGCGCCGGAGACGCCGGCGGTGCCGATGGAGGCCAGGGTGGCGGTGACGACGACCATGACCATCTGGCCCAGGCTCAGCGTCATGCCGGCGCAGCTGGCCAGGAATATGGTGGCGACGCACTGGTAGATGGCGGTGCCGTCCATGTTGATGGTGGAGCCCAGGGGCAGGACAAAGGAAGCGATGTCCTTGTCGGCGCCCATCTCATCGGCGCACTCCTTGGAGACGGGGAGGGTGGCCGCCGAAGAGGTGGAGGTGAAGGCAAAGATCATGGCCGGAGAGGCCAGCTTGAAGAACTTCAGCGGGCTGATTTTGCCAAAGGCCTGGGCGGAGACGGAGTAGACCACCACAGCGTGGATGATGTAGCCAATGTAGGCGCACAGGAGCACCAGGGCCAGGGAGCCCAGGATCTCGGCGCCCTGGGTGGCGACGACCCAGGACATGTAGGTGAACACGCCGATGGGAGCCAGGGAGATGACGAACATCATCAGCTTTTCGATGACGGAGTAGAAGGAACTGACGATATCGCGGCAGAGTCTGGCCTTCTCGCCGGCGGCCAGGATGGCGCCGCCGAAGAACAGCGCGATGACGATGACCTGGAGCATGTTAGCCGTAGAGAAGGACTGCCACATGTTGCTGGGGAAGATACTGACCAGCGTACCCATAAAGCCGCCGAACTCATTGGCGGTGTAGTCCTGGCCGGAGCCGTCGAGGATGGGGAAGAGGTTGGCGCCCTTGAAGATGTTGGCCAGCACCAGGCCGATGATGCAGGCGATGGCGGTGGTAATGAGGAAGTACAGCACCGTCTTGATGCCCACGGAGCCGACCTTCTTCATATCGTCCATGGAGATGATGCCTTCGATCATGGAGAAGAGCACCACGGGGACGACGATAAACTTCAAGAGGTTTACGAAAATGTCGCCGAAGGGCTTTAAGTAGTCGTTGGTGAAGTCTTGCCACTTGGCAAAGTAGCAAACCAGACCCACCGCAATACCTAAAATCAGTGCGATGAGAATTTGAATTGGGAGACTTACCTTCTTTTTCTTCATACCTTTCACCTCAATCTGTTTCTTCCAACTCTGGCGCTGTGTAGACAACGCACAGAGAAGCTGGGTATATTATACTAACAGAGGAAGAAAAAGTAAAGATGTTTTATGCAATGTGATTACATACCGTCAAAATTATAAATTTTCCGAGAAAAACCGGCGGCAAATGCCGCAAAGATTTGGAAAAGAACACAAAAATTCCCCGGCGCGGCGCGCCGGGGAAGCGGGGATCAGTGGTGGAACAGGCGCATGCCGGTAAAGGCCATGGCCATGCGGTATTTGTCGCAGCAGGCGATGACCAGGTCGTCGCGGACAGAGCCGCCGGGCTGCGCCACGACGCTCACGCCGCTCTTGGCGGCCCGCTCGATGTTGTCGGGGAAGGGGAAGAAGGCGTCGGAGCCCAGGGCCACGCCGGTGAGCCCGGCCAGATAGGCCCGCTGCTCAGCGCGGAGGAAGGGCTGCGGCTTTTCGGTGAAGTAGTTCCCCCAGGCGCCGTCGGCCAGGACGTCCAGGTAGTCCTCATTGAGATATACGTCGATGACGTTGTCCCGCTCGGGCCGGCCCAGCTCCGGGCGGAAGGGGAGGGTGAGCACCTTCTCATGCTGCCGAAGGTGCCACAGGTCTGCCTTATTGCCCGCCAGACGGGTGCAGTGGATGCGGCTCTGCTGGCCTGCGCCCACGCCGATGGCCTGGCCGTCGTAGGCGTAGCAGACCGAGTTGGACTGGGTGTATTTGAGGGTGATGAGGGCCACCAGCAAGTTGCGTTTGTCCTCTTGGGAGAGGGTCTTATTGGCGGTGACCAGATTGTCCAGGAGGGCTTCGTCGATCTTGAAGTTGTTGCGGCCCTGTTCGAAGGTGATGCCGTAGACCTGCTTGATCTCCTGCTGGGCGGGGACATAGTCGGGATCGATCTTTATAACATTGTAGCCGCCCTTGCGCTTGGTCTTGAGAATCTCCAGAGCCTCGTCGGTGTAGCCGGGCGCGATGACGCCGTCGGAGACCTCCCGCTGGATGAGGCGGGCGGTGGTTGCGTCGCAGACGTCGCTCAACGCGATGAAGTCGCCGAAGGAGCTCATGCGGTCGGTGCCTCTTGCCCGGGCGTAGGCGCAGGCCAGAGGCGAGTCGTCCAGGCCCTCCACGTCGTCCACAAAGCAGGCCTTCTTCAGCGCCGGAGACAGGGGCCGGCCCAGGGCGGCGGAGGTGGGGCTCACGTGCTTGAAGGAGGTGGCGCAGACGAAACCCGTGGCGGCCTTGAGCTCCTTGACCAGCTGATAGCTGTTGAGGGCGTCGAGGAAGTTGATATAGCCGGGACGGCCGTTCAAAATGGCCAAGGGCAGGTCGCCGCCGTCGGCCATGTAGATCTTGGCGGGCTTCTGGTTGGGGTTGCAGCCGTATTTCAGCTCAAATTCCTGCATGTTGATCAATCCTTTCCAAATTTGTTGACCAGGCGGCTTTCGTACCGGCCCGTGAGGGGATCGGTGTAGCGGACGTAGAGAGAGATACGGTTCTCCGCGTTGAGGCCCGTCCAGAGAGCGTCGGTGAAGGCGTCGAGGTCGGCGGGAATATCCACCCGCCGCGGTTCGCCCTGGAAGGTGGGCAGGGGATTGCCGTTTTCCTCATAGGTATGGATCAGATGGCCCAGGCCGGGCAGGGCGGCGTAGCGGTAGTAGTAGCGGTTGCAGGCGCTGCCCGCGGCGTCGGCGCTTTTCAAGATGCTCAGCTCGTAGGTGAAGTCGCCTTCGCCCAGGTGGAGCAGGCCGCTGATGCGGGGGGTGAGGTTGGGGGCGTCGGGCTCAAAGCTGCGGGTATTCAGCGCCGTCTGGAAGGAGCCCCCCTGGCGCAGATGGTGGAGAATGGTGTCTGTCTGGTCGCCGTTGGTGACGATGGTCTGTAGGCCCTCGGTGCGCACCGGGGCGTAGATGATAAGAGAGGGATCTTTCATCTTCCCCTCGTCAAAGGGGAAAATCATCACGTCGTCGCCCTGGGCGCAAAAGACGCGGTTGCGGCTGTTTTCGCTGCGGCCCATGATGAAATAGGCGAGCACTGCCTTGCCGTCGGGGCTTTTACCCAAAAGCACGCCCCGCCCGGGGTAGTCGTTGCCGCGCAAATAGCTTGCGGCGTCCAGCTTCTTGTATACATCCATAGCCTTCACCTCATTCAGATTCGCCGATACAAAAAGGGCAGTCCTGCCACAGCAGAACTGCCCAGACGGTCGGCACATATCAGCTTTCGTTTCCTGGTGTTAGCTCACCAAATCCGTCAGTCGCGAAAGCCCTTAC